>NZ_QSJB01000014.1:0-73206 GCF_003469285.1 Collinsella sp. AM31-2AC | reverse complement strand
GGGCCGTGTTCCGCTATGCGGTTGTCAATTTGCGAAAGAAATTATGCGTCACCCGCACTTCCCAGCGTGCATTTTTGGGAGTATTCAGCAAGCTCTTAAAAATGCATAACGTTTTGAATGGCCCGTAGTGGCCCGCAGACGCCCATCGACAGCCATTGTGGGTGGGCTATCGATGAGTGGAGGGGGTTGTTACTGAGTTTCTGCTTTGCGACGACCCGCAATACTGCTGTAACCGCATCGTTTTGTCGTTTGTGATGGGGCCGTTGGGGCCCACGGTGCTGAATACTCCGTTTTTTGCACGGTCCAAAGTGGGGTACCCTGAGACGAAGCAAGAAGATGCCTCATTTTTATGCAGAAATCGAAAAGCTTTATGCAAGATTCGGATTTTAAACCGTGCGCGTGCGCAAAATCGGCGCGAGGACGTCTGGAGGTGGCTCGGCTTCTAGGGCATTGCACGTGTAGAACGGTTAAAATCGGGATTCGGTCTTAGTTTTATTTGGAAGGATGCATATGGGTTCCAATATCGATGCTTCTCTAGAGGAGACGCTCTCCTATATCGCGGGACAGCTTAAGACGCTGACTTCTATTGCTTCGCCTACGGGCTATACCCGTGCGGCGACTGATTATCTAAAGGAGACCCTGCGTGATATGGGCTTTGGCCCTGAGCGTTCCAATAAGGGCAACGTGCTGGTTGAGCTTGGCGGCGAGGGCGAGCCGCTTGTTTTGGCGAGCCATGTCGACACCCTGGGCGCCATGGTACGCTCCATTAAGGACAATGGCCGCCTGCGTCCCACGACGCTTGGTGGGCACCAGTGGTCTACGGCCGATGGCGAGAACTGCACCGTCTACACGCGTGACGGCAATGTGTACACGGGTGTGGTTCTCAACACCGAGCCTTCGGCGCACGTGGCCGACGAGCCGGTCAAGACCATCGAGAAGAACATGGAAATCCTGCTCGACGAGAATGTCGACAGCAAGGATGACGTGCTTGAGCTGGGCATTCAGACGGGCGACATCATCGCTATGGATCCGCGTACCACGGTGACGGAGAGCGGCTACATCAAGAGTCGCTTCCTTGACGACAAGCTGTCCGCGTCGATTCTGCTGGGTCTGGCCCGCGCCGTTGCTGACGGCGAGGTGACGCTTTCGCGCAAGGTATCGCTGCTCTTTACGGTGTACGAGGAAGTCGGCCACGGCGGTGCCTTTGTGCCGGCCGACACGCGCGAGATGATCAGCGTGGACATGGGCTGCGTGGGTGACGACTTAGGCTGCACCGAGCGCATGGTTTCGATTTGCGCCAAGGATTCGGGCGGTCCGTACAACTACGACCTGGTAACCACGCTGTCCAACATCGCGCGCGAGCTGGAGCTCGATTACGCCATCGATGTGTACCCGCATTACGGTTCCGACGTCGAGGCCACGCTCTCGGCCGGCTACGACATTCGCCATGGTCTGATCGGCCCCGGCGTGTACGCGAGCCACAACTACGAGCGCAGCCACATCGACGGTGTGCGTAACACCTTTGAGCTGGTCCGCGCCTACGTGCAGCGCTAAGGGGCAGTCCGTAACTCAGCCGAGCAATCACTAAGGCCCGATTTTTCGGGCCTTTTTTCAATTCAGTCCGTTTAGTATTATCATGTATAAGATAAGTTATCTTAACGTGTGAAATACTTAACGAGGTGATGCGGTGTATGTATACGTCTGAGTACTTATCTATGGGTGATGCCGCCCGCCTGTTGGGCGTTACGAAAGCCCGCATATCGCAACTTGCCGCATCGGGGACGCTTGTGTGCGATATTGTGGGCGGCCGGAAGATGGTCGAGTACAATTCTGCGACCGCCTATCAAAAGGTTCGCAAACGCGGCCGCCGTCCTGCAGCCGATGTGGGACGCAAATTTACGCTGATGTCGGCTGACTATGAGGTCGCGCATGTCTCGTTTGATCCGACGCGTGAGTTTCCCTTCGAAATCGCCGAGGTCCTCGATGCGCAACGAATGCCGTTTGGCACATGCTCGAGCTCTTCTCCTACGGCGAATAAACGGGAGCTCAACGTGTGGTGGAGCCATCGGTCGGTGCCTGACGTCCGCCCTGGACTCGTCTCGCGCTATCGTGAACTGGGAATTGCCAGTGGCATCGAGGTTCCGGTTCGGTGCCTGGGCTTATCGCTTTCGGATTGTTATTGGCTGCGGCCGGCCGATTGCGCCGAACTCAAATGGCAAAGCATCAATTACTTTGAGAACGAATTTGAGCGATCGGCGCCCGAAGAGCGTTCGGGTTGGCTGGAAGGCATCGGTCTAAAAAATCCGGATAACACGTCCGAGGGCGAGCTCCCTAAATCGTGGATGATCCGAAACGGCATTCGCGTTTTGGCTAAAGGGTGCGGGATGGACGATCAGCGTCCCTTTAACGAGGCGGTTGCAACGGCTCTACATCGTCGCTTGCTTTCCAAGGGGGAGTTTGTTCCTTACACGGTTGAGCGCATATTCGATGGCCCTGTGTGTCTGTGCGACGACTTTCTTGACGGCCGCGAGGAATACGTTCCGGCTGTTTACGTTAAGGGCGTACTTGGTAGTCAGCGGGGAAACTCGACGTACGACCGGTACTGTTGCTACCTCGGCAAGCATGGTGCCGATGAGGCCGCTGTGAGAAGGTCTATGTCGCAGATGATTGTCTGCGATGCCCTTTTGGCCAACAGCGACCGCCATTGGCGAAACTTCGGCATCATCCGCAATGTCGATACCCTGGAGATAAAACCTGCTCCGCTGTTCGATAGCGGCAACTGTCTGTGGTACAACGTACCAACTGCCGTGCTCGCAGCTGGGGAGTTTGGGTTTTCCGCTAAGCCGTTTGGGCCCGACCCTTCCGTCCAGCTGGCGCTTGCGGATTTGCTCGATTGGTTCGATTCATCGCGGCTCAACGGATTTGTTGATGAAGCGATCGAGATTCTTTCGCAGAGCGAGTGGGCGACGGCGGAGGGTCGACTCGAGGCCATTCACCGCGGCCTTGAGCGTCGCGTAATCGAGGTTGGTGCCGCTGTTGAGGTACTTCGACACGTGCAGCGATAAACCCGCGGCTACTTAAGCGCGCCGGTCACGGTGCCGCCGCCCAGGACGATGTCGCCCCGATAGACGACGACGGCCTGTCCGGGGGCGATGGCGCGCTGCGGCTCGTCAAAGGTCAGCAACATTTGCCCGTCTTCGCCGCGCGTAAGGGTCGCTGCCTGGTCTTTCTGTCGGTAGCGGTACTTGGCGCCCACGCGAATGCCGCCGGCATCGAGCTCGGCCTCCATGCACTCTGCCGGCGCGCTCCAAATCCACTCATTGGCAGTTAGCGCCGCCGCGGTTAGGTCCTCGGCTTCGCCCAGATGCACAATGTTGTTGGCGGCGTCGACGCCCGTTACGTACACGGGATGCGCCATCGCGACGCCCAGGCCCTTGCGCTGGCCGATGGTATAGCGCAACGCGCCGTTGTGGCGTCCGACCACGCTGCCGTCGCGCCATACGATATCGCCCGGTGTAGCGGGATGTCCGCACCGACGCTCGATATAGCCCGCATAGTCGCCATCCGCGATAAAGCAGATGTCCTCGCTTTCGGCCTTCTTGGCGTTGGCAAAGCCCTGCTCGGCGGCAATGCGGCGCACGTCGTGCTCCTTGTCCAGGCCTGCCAGCGGAAAGATCGTGTGCGCCAGGCGCTCCTGCGTAAGCGAATATAAAAAGTAGCTTTGGTCCTTTTTAGGGTCCTCGCCGCGATGCAGCTGCCAGGTTCCGTCGGACGCCTGGCTCGTTTTGGCGTAGTGACCTGTGGCGATGTAATCGCAGCCCATATTGAGTGCCGCATCGAGCAGCGCGCCAAACTTAATATGGCGGTTGCAGATGATGCACGGGTTAGGCGTCAGCCCCTCTTGGTAGGCGTTCACAAAGCGTTCGATCACGTTGCGGTCGAAGGTTTGCTGCAAGTCGAGCACGTGATGGGGTATCCCCAGGCGCTCGGCGACGGCCTTTGCATCGGCGATGTCGCGGTCGAACTTACTCATGCCCGTGGTGGGATCGGGCGCGGGGCAGGTGAGGCGCATGGTGGCACCGACACATTCGTAACCCTGACTTTTGAGCAGATACGCGGTCACGCTGGAATCGACGCCGCCGCTCATGGCGACGAGCACGCGCTTGTTGTGCATGGGGAGGTTCTCCTTGGTGGCATGTGGCCAAAAAAGAAAAGCGGCGCGGGAGGCTGGTTCCGCGCCGCAGACATTGTAGCAAGTTCGGGCGTCCTGTGGGACACCCTGTTGGGATGAGCTCAGGCTGCCAGAAGAGAGGGGAGACCGGCGTGCCTTGGACTCGTTCTAGGAACGAGAGCTCTAGTCCTGGAAGAGTGCCGTGGACAGGTAGCGCTCGCCGGTGTCGGCGAGCAGCGCCACGATGGTCTTGCCTTCGTTCTCGGGGCGCTTGGCCAGCTGCAGAGCGGCCCAGACGGCGGCGCCGGACGAAATGCCCACGAGCACGCCTTCCTTGTGGCCCACGGCGCGGCCGGTGGCAAAGGCATCGTCGTTCTCGACGGGGATGATCTCGTCATAGACCTGGGTGTCGAGGACGTCGGGCACAAAGCCGGCACCGATACCCTGGATCTTGTGCGGACCGGCCTGGCCCTTAGAGAGCACCGGGGAGGTGGCGGGCTCGACGGCGACGACCTGAATCTCGGGGTTTTGCTCCTTGAGGAACTCGCCCACGCCGGTCACGGTGCCGCCGGTGCCGACGCCGGCGACGAAGATGTCGACCTTGCCGTCGGTGTCGTCCCAGATCTCGGGGCCGGTCGTGGCCTTGTGAATGGCCGGGTTCGCGGGGTTCACAAACTGGCCGGCGATGATGCTGTTGGGAGTTTCCTTCTGCAGCTCCTCCGCCTTGGCGATAGCGCCCTTCATGCCCTTGGAGCCGTCGGTGAGCACGAGCTGTGCGCCGTATGCCTGCATGAGCTTGCGGCGCTCGACGGACATGGTCTCGGGCATAGTGATGATCACCTTGTAGCCGCGGGCCGCCGCCACCGAGGCGATGCCGACGCCGGTGTTGCCGCTCGTGGGCTCGATGATGGTGTAGTCGCCACCGCGCACGAGCTTGCCGGCCTTCTCGGCCTCGTCAATCATGTTCTTGGCGACGCGGTCTTTGACGGACCCGGCGGGGTTGAAGTATTCCAATTTGACGAGCACACGGGCCTTGAGGTCCTCGTCGGCCTCGAAGTGGGTGAGCTCCAGAAGCGGGGTGTGGCCGATAAGCTGATCGATGGACGTGTAAACATTGCTCATGGTGAACCTCCAAAGTGTTCAAATGACTGGATACCGTGTGGTTTTACGGTGTGTGTGGCAGCGAAACCCACAAACCTTATAGGTTGTTCGTTTTGCTGTTGGCAAGCATAGTAGACAGTAAAGCCTAGTAACGCAATAGGAAATAGAAGATTATTACGAGTCGATTAACCATCTTGACGGGAATAGGTATTTTCAAAACCAATTTTTCGGCTAGAATTTCTACGAATTAAAAGACCGAAAGGCAGCTATATATATGTTGGTTTCCACAAAGGGCAGATATGCCCTGCGCGTTATGGTCGACCTGGCCGAGCACCAGGCGACAGGCCGTATCCCGCTTAAAGAGATTGCGGCGCGTCAGGGTATTTCGGAGAAGTACCTCGAGAATATTCTGGCTACGCTCGTGCGCGCCAACATGCTCTCGGGCATGCGCGGCAAGGGCGGCGGCTATGTGCTCACGCGCCCGCCCGAGCAGTACACGGTGGGCGAGATCTTGCGCCTGACCGAGGGCAGCCTGGCGCCGGTCGCCTGCCTGGATGGCGACTGCAAGGGTTGTTCGCGCTCTGACGAGTGCCCCACGCTCGACGTGTGGAAGAACCTGGACAAGCTTATCAACGACTACCTCGACGGTGTGACGCTCGATCAGCTTGTCGCTCCCAACGAAGGCTACGATTACGTCATCTAACCCACACCTGCCATTTGGGGACGGGGTGGAAATGGCAGATTCTCTCGCCCTTTGAGACTTGGCAAATAAGAAGGCCGCCCATTTTTGTGATGGGCGGCCTTCGTTTTGGGCTGTTGAGACGGGCGCGGCCGGAATGGCCGTTTTAGCCCTCGGCGATGCTGTCGAGGATGCTGCGCATGATGGACACCAGGATGCTGCCCATAAAGGCCGATCCAAAGCTGGCGATGGAGATACCCGCGCCCAGCAGATTGACCGACAGATAGCTGGCCAGCTCGAGCATAAAGCTGTTGACTACGAGCTGAAAAATACCCAGCGTAATGATCGTGAGCGGCAGCGAGATAACCGTCAGAAACGGCTTGACGAGCGAATCGACGATGTTCAGGAACAGTCCCACGAAGGCGAAACAGACCCAGGCCTCGGCAAAACCGAAGGGCTGGATGCCGGGGACGAGGAACGTGGCAATCGCGATGGCGATCGAGGTAAAGAGCCAGTTAAGCATAAAGCGCATGGTGTGAATCCTTTCTTGCGCAGGGTGCGTCGGTGTCGCGTGAAGCGGTTTGCTGCGGCGGCTTGGACGGCCGCTCGGGTGTGCCGCCTTGTTCGGCCGCCCATTGTCTCAGATATTCGTGGAGCTTACGTGCGCATTCGGTTTCAAAACGGCGTTCGTCCTGAAAAACGCGCCGCTGGCAGAGAGTCTTGTCGCTTTAGTTTGGTGGTGTGCTACACTGCTACGGGCAAAAGCCACAGGCGTTGCCCTATTGCATAGAACGGGCGAACGATGCCCGATGTCAGTATCAACTTCGATGCCTTATGGCGGGTTTGGCGGTGATCGATGAATATCGAGAACATGTTTGACAAGCCTGATGTCAAGCAGCTGGTCCACGCATTTAGTCTTTTGGATGACGAGAAGGATATCCAGGCGTTTTTGACCGATATCTGCACGCCGCGCGAGATCTGCGATCTTTCGCAACGTCTGCAGGTTGCGCGTTATCTGGATGAGGGCGAGCCTTATGTTGAGGTTCAGGCCCGCACCGGCGCTTCGTCCACTACGGTGAGCCGCGTGTCCAAGGCACTCAACGGCGAGTACGGCGGCTATCGCAAGATCCTCATCAAGCTGGAGGATGGCGAGTAGGCCAGCGGCAACAAACGAATTGCGCAGAACCGTCCCTTCGGGGGCGGTTTTTTGATCCTTTGGGGACGGAGGAAAACGGATCACTGGGTTAGACTGACCTCCTCGGTGATCCATTTTCCTCTGTCTCCAAGGGGTCAAATCTGTTGGCGTGGGGCAAATCTGTCCGCGCGGGCGGGTAGGATGGAAGCATTGAATATTGCGAACGGTTTGAGTGGAGGACCATGCCTGTTCGAATCTATACCACCAACGCCGGCGCGGATTTGAGCGATGCCGAGGCGGCGCTGCTTGCCGACCTTATTGCCCGCCACGGGCGTGCCGTGCTGCTGGCGCCAACGTTTGCCGAGCTCGACCTGTGCCGTCATGATGCGGCGGAAGCCGGCGTTTCGCTGGGTATTGACTACAAGACGCCTACATCGTGGCTTCGCTCGCTTTGGGAGCTTTTGGGCGACGGGCGCGGTTTCGTCGACAACCTGCAGCGCCAGATGCTGTTTTCGGACATGGTAGCGCGCCTCGACGACGCCGACCTGCAGCCGCTTTCGCGCAGCCAGGGCACGGTGCGTATGCTCGCGCGTATGGCTCGCGATGTGCTGCCGGGTGTGGCAGGGACAGGCACCGAGCGTTGCTGCGACAACGTTTGCAAGCCCAAGCCCAAAAGCGACGCCGAGGCTCGCGTGTTTGAACTTTTGTGCGCCTATGCGCGCGGTTTGGACCGTCGAGATATGGTCGAGCCCTGCGAGGCGGCTGACATTATGGCCGGCGCTTTGGCCGACAACCTGCCGGGGTGCGCCCGCGCCGTTTGCGTGCGCGGCGTCACGTCATTTACGTATAGCCTGCTCGAGCTGCTGTCCGCCGTGGCAAACAACGGGGGAGAGGTTGTCGTGCTGCTTGCCCGCGAGCAAGCGGCGATGCGCGAGGAGCTTGCCGCGGCATTTGATGTCCGCGGTGTGCTGTTTGAGATCGCGCCGCTGGGGGAGGGCGCCGCCGCGCCCCAGACTGCCTCCAAGTCCGCTGCTCAGCCTGCCTTTATTGAGGTCGCCGGCCCCCATGCCCGTGCCCATGCTTATGCGGACGTCATCGATAAGTTGGTGAAAGCGCACAAGGAGTCCAAGGACGATAAAGTTGCTGCAACACCCGCCGACCCCGTACGCGTGCTCGTTGTTTCTGCCCGGGCACCCCAGCTGTTCGGCGAGCTTGCCGCTCGTTTGGCGGCGCGCCACGTTGCTGCCGAGACGGCCGAGTTCACGGCGTTTTCCCAATCCATTGCGGGCAGGCAGTTCACGGCGCTCGCCAACCTGATCGAGCGTATGAAGGCCGCCGACGAAGGGGCAGCTTCTAAGACTGAGTGGTGGCCCGCTCCGGAGCTTACCGACTGGATTTACAGCCCGCTTTCGGGTGCCGACGCCGCCAGCGCGCGCACGTTCGACAAGAATATGCGACTGTCGCGCAGCAAGACCACTGCGGGCGTCAAGAGCCTGCTGCAGAGCGTGCAGGGCCAGGTGAGGGGCGCACGTAAAGCGGCGAGCGACGAGAACTGGTTTAAGAACGTGCCGTGCGTGATCTCGGACGTGTTCCAGGCGCTGTGGCGCGACAAACCCGTGACGGCGCTCAAGGCCATGCTTGCCGTTGCCGAGGCACTGCCCGATCGCGCACTTGGCGGTCTCGACGGTCAGGCCCGTCGCCAGGCGGAGGTGGCCCTGCTGCGCCACGTCATCGACATCCTTATGAATGGCGCCCGTGCGCTCGACGTGTCGCAGGCCGCGACCGTGCCCGTGCTCGATGACATTCGCACCAAGGTGGACAAGCGTAGCGCCGCCTACGATTACGAGACCTACGAGGTTGACCGTGCGCCACGCGCCCAGGTTCGCTTTGCTTCGCTTGCCGATGCGGCGGCCCTGCGCCCCGGCAGCTACGATGCCGTGCTGTTTGCCGACGTCGACCTGGACAGTTATCCGCTCTCACATGAGGAGGGCCCGCTGGCAACGCTGACGGCAGAGTTAGATCGCAGCGGTGTGACGCTTGAGCCTGCGGCCTTGCTGCGCGCACGCTTTGGCCGCGCGATACAAACGTCGCGTGGTCCGGTTGCGCTTGCCCGCGTGACGCACGATCGCCAGGCGCGCGAGTGCTACCCGGCTGCCGTGTGGACCGAGTTGCGGGCGCATGCCGAGGCCACTAACGATGCTAAGGCCGCTGACGCCGACAAGGCCGCTGACGCCGACAAGGCCGCTGACGACGCTAAGGCCGTTGGCGCCGACAAGGCGAAGTGCGTGGGTGAGGGCGATATCGTAAGGGACTTCGATCCCGCGGCAGGCGAAGGTCTTAGGCGCGAGCGCGTGACCTGCGAAGCTCCTCAGCATCTGAGCGATGAAGCCATTCCGTATCTGGTCCTGCGCCGTCGCGATGGCGAGGGCGAGGATGCGCCGCTGGTGCCGCGCCTGACGTCTGCCTCGCAGATCGAGGCCTATTCGACCTGCCCGCTATGCTGGTTCGTCTCGTACCGCGTGAAGCCCCAATCGATCGACGCTGGCTTTGGCAATATGGAGAAGGGCAACTTTGTCCACGACGTGCTGGAACAATTGCATGCCCGTCTGCCCCAGGAGGGCATGGAGCGCGTGACACCCATGAATCTGCCGCGCGCGCAGGAGCTGTTGCGCGAGGTCTTTGCCGAGACCCTGGCCGAGCATGCGGGCAAGCGCGGTACCGAAGGCCCGCTGGTGCCGCTCTCTTCAGTGGAGGAGCGCCAGGTGGCCGAGATCTTGCCGCAGCTGGAGGGCGTGCTTGCCTACGAGTCCGAGGCGCTCACCCCCTTTGCTCCGCGCTACCTGGAGTTTGCGTTCAACGAGCTCCAGGTCGAGTATGCCGGTTGGCCGCTCGGCGGGCGCATCGACCGCGTGGATGTGGATGCCGAGAATCGCGCCGTGGTAATCGACTACAAGCATCGTTCGGGTGTCGAGGAGTTTAAGCTCGCCGACCCCACGGTGCGCGACGAGGAATCGGGCGAGGCCCCCATCGACGACCCGCGCTGGCTGCCGCCCCATACCCAGACGCTTATCTATGCGCAGGCTATGCGCCGGGCGCTGGATCTGGACACCCGCGCGGCGCTCTATTTTTCGACCAAGAGCGGCAAACCGGCGCTGCGAGGCGCCGCGAGTGCCGAGCTGCTCGAGGAAGAGCGCGGCGACGGCCGCATCCCAGGCCTTAAGAAGGGCTTTCCCGGCGAGGGCGGCAACATGGACTTTGATGCGCTGCTCGATCGCGTGGAGACCGGCATTGCCGAGCGTCTGCGCGAGCTCGAGGCAGGCGACGTTGCCGCCGTCGACCCGACGTCGGCTCAGGCCGCGCATGCGCGCTGCTCGTATAACCACGAAGGAACGTTTGTAAGGAGGGGCGTGTAGACCATGGATCTTTCGACTTTGATGCCGCAACAACTGCAAGTCGTCAAAACGCTCGACCGCCCGCTGTTTGTCTCGGCAGGTGCCGGCTCGGGCAAGACCTTTACCCTCACGCGCCGCATCGTCTACGCGCTCTCGCCCGAATCCGGTCCGTTCGTTGAGCATCTGGACCAGGTGCTCGCCATTACCTTTACCAAAGATGCCGCGGCCGAGATCCGTGACCGTGTGCGCCGCGCGCTCATCGACGAGGGCATGGACGAGGAAGCCCTGACCGTCGACGATGCGTGGATCTCGACCATTCACGGCATGTGCTCGCGTATCCTGCGCGCACATGCGTTGGAGCTGGGCATCGATCCCGAGTTCACGGTGCTCACCGATACCGACGAGCTTATGGACCAGGCTGTTGAGCATGTGCTGGCCCGCGCGACGGCGCCCGATGCCGCCCCCGAGCTCGCCGCTTCGCTTAAGGCCCTCTACGCTTGGTATCCCATGGCGGGCGAGGGTGGGCCGTTTGGCGCCGGTACCACCATTAAAGGACTGGTGCGCGACTTGCTGGAGCTATCGAGCCAGCTGCCGGGCGGCATGGACGATGTGTGCGTGGCGCGCGGCCAGGCTGACACCTCGGCGCTTGCCGACGCTTATCGCGCGGCGTTGGGTGCGAGCAAGGCCGCGACCGAAAAGGCACAGGTGGCACTCGACGCCATCGACGCGTTTGAGGCGAGCGGCAAAACCATGGAGGATGCGGCGCGACTCATGATGTCGTGCAGCATGCCTCGGGCGAGCAAGGCGTTTTCTAAGGAGCAGGTGGAGCTACTCAAGGCCGAGGCTGCCGATGCGTTTATCAATATCGTGCTGGCCTGCGGTGGTCCCGCGCTCGATGCGCTGGTGGGGCTTGCTCGTGCTGTGGAGGCGGAATACCGCGCGCTCAAGGCTGACCAGTCCGCGCTTGATAACAACGACCTGCTGCGCATGGCGTACGAGGCGCTGCGCGATTATCCCGCCATCCGAGCGGCCTATGAAGGTCGCTTTAAGATGGTCATGATCGATGAGTTCCAGGATACCGACCAGATGCAGGTTGACCTGATCCGTTACCTGACCGGCGCGGGTGAGCGTGCGCTGTGTACCGTGGGCGATGCGCAGCAGTCGATTTATCGTTTCCGTGGCGCCGAGGTCGAGGTGTTCCGTCGCCAGGAGCGCAAGGTGGGTTCGACGACGGCGTCCGAGACGGTCGCCACGTCCGATGCCCCCGCCGGCGAGCTCGTCAAGCTTGTACGCAACTTCCGCAGCCACGACGAGGTGCTGCGCTATGTGGCGCGCGTCTTTGACGGCGACACCGGTGGTTTGATGCAGGGGTTCTTGGACCTTGAACCGAGCGACGAACGCGAGGACAAGCTCAAGGCGAAGGCATCGCGCCGCCAGGCGATCTTCGTTGCCGGTGGCAGTACGCAGGAGCGAACGCAGGCGAAAGCTCGCGCGATTGCGGAGCGATTCCAAGCACTCGTTAAAGCGGGCCAGCCCCAGGGCAGCATGGTCCTGCTGCTGGGCCGCATGACCAACGCCGATGTCTATGCGCAGGCCTTCCGCGACCAGGGGCTCGACTGCGTGATCGCAGGCGGCTCGGTCTTTGCCCAGGCAGCCGAGGTGCAGACGGTGCGTGCCCTGGTCTGCGCACTCGCCAATCCGGCCGATACGGCGCAGGGCCTTATGCCACTGCTCGCCTCGCCGATGTTTGCGCTCGGCGCCCAGGAGTTCCTGGCGCTGGCGACCAAGCTGGACGACCAGACGGGGGAGACCTCGCGCCGCAACATCGATGCGGGCATCATGAGCGATTCCGATGTGCCGGGTTTGCAAGACTTGCCGCTCGTGACGCGCGCCCGCGAGGTGCTGCGGTATGCGCTTCGTCGCGTGGGCCGCGATTCGTTCGCCGCCATCGCGCGCGATACTGTCAATGCCTCCGGCTGGTTTGTGCGTCTGGCACAGCGTGGTCCCGAGGGCAAGGCCATTGCCGCCAACGTGCTTAAGGCGCTCGATGCCGTGGCCGAGGCGGAGGCCGAGTTCGGTAACTCGCCGCGTTCCATTGCGCTTGCCTTCGACCGCTTCTTGGCGGGCAAGGAGGCCCCGGGTGCCCTCAACGAGGAGGGCGACGGCGCGGTGCGCATCATGACGGTGCATGCCTCCAAGGGCCTGGAGTATCCGGTCGTGGCGGTTGCGGAGTGCTTTGGCGTGCGTAAGTCCTCGGGTGCGGCTCAGATGGGGCGTGTCGAGGGCGGAGCGCAGGTCGTGGCGCTGCCGGCACGCTTCGACGGCGTTAAACTCGCGGACGGCACGTTCGTGAAGGGCGATGACGTCAAAAAGCAGTTTGAGCACGCGTTTAAGGGCAAGGGCATGTCGCTGTGGCTGCCGCCAGAGCTCATGGAGGACGTCTGTGCGACGGGCTCTCCCGCCGAGGCATTTGCCCGCCTGCGTAACGACGACCTGCAGCTTTCGCTCGAGGAGCGGGCTCGCTTGCTCTATGTCGCCATGACGCGTGCGCGAGAGCTGGTCATTCTGGCGATGGATGCCGGCGTGAGCCGCGGCAAGGTGACGGCGCCGACCTTCGACGTCGAGACCGATCTGACCTATGACGTGCTGCGTCGTATTCTGCCTACCGACGCTCTGGACATGCCGCAGCTCGATGCCGACCGCCTGGTGTTCGACAACTCCAAGCCGGGCGACTACGAGCTCATCTCGCTGGCGGACTTTACGTTTGGCGAGCAGGCGTTTGAGGTCAACGCTTCGCTGGATGTCGAGGGCAGGCTTGTCCGCGGCGATGCGGAGCCGGAGGGTGCCGGTGCGGATGCCCACGCCGCTGTTCCCGGTCCAGCCGACCCCGAGCCCGATGCGTTTGAGCTCGTGTATCCCCAGGCGGTGGGCGTGCGCATGGGCACCTGCCCGTATCCGGCGCGCGATTCGTACAGCTACTCGTCAATTGCCGCGGCGCTGCATGCCGAGTCCGAGGACCGAGCCGCCGAGGCGCATGTGCCCATGGACGAGGCTGGCGATGATGCGGAGTCGGATGGTTCCGAGATGACGGATGCAGGCGTGGCCGCCGTTGAGCCCGCCGGCAACCCCATGGCGCTGGGCTCGGCGTTCCATGCCGCCTGCCAGTGGCTGATCGAGATGGGTGCCGATGCGCTGCCCGCCGAGCGTGCCGACGCCCTGGCTCGCCTGTGGCGCCTGACGCCGGAACAGCGCGAACGCTTCGACGTTGCCCTGGATCGCTGGCTCAAGTCGGCGGTCCGTGCCGAGCTGCTTGCCTGGCCGTGCGTTCGCGCCGAGGTGCCGTTCTTTTCGCTGGGCTGCGAGGATGAAGACATCGCTCGCTACGGTGCATATGCCGAGGGCGCCATCGATGCTTTGGCGACGAACCCGGCGGATTCGTCATGCGCGCTGGTCATCGACTACAAGACGGGCGGCACGCCGGACGAGACGCCGGAACAGCTGCAGGAGAAGCACGCCCTGCAGGCGCGCGTCTACGCTGATGTTTTGCACAAGGCGGGCTTTGAGGCCGTGACCGTCAAGTTCGTCCGCGTGGAGCAAGTCGACCTCGCCAACCCGTGCGAGCCTCAGGTGGTCACCTACAGCCTCTAGCCCTCAATAACTTGCGGTGGAATACGGACTGTTTTGGCCAAAAAAGCCGCCAAACAGTCCGCATTTCACCGTAACTGCGTGAGTAGCCGTGTGGGTTTGGCTAGGTTCGGGTGCTGTCCGTGCCGTGGGGTAAAATCGTTCAGTCAGAACACGAACCCGCATCGGAGCTCATCACATGGCATTCGTCCATCTGCACAATCACACTGTTTTCTCCATGCTCGACGGCGCAACCCGTATCCAGGATATGGTCAACCGTGCCGTTGAGCTTGGCATGCCCGCCGTGGCCATTACCGACCACGGCTACATGTATGGCGTGCCCGACCTGGCGCTGGCCTGCGACGCCGTCAACCACAACACGCCTGAGTACAAAACCTGGAGTCACGACAAGGCCTTTTTGGAAAAGGATCGCCGCGACGAGCTGGTGGAGCCCGATCCCGAGGAAAACCCGCGCGAGCATGCCCAGTATGTGAAGGACATGGCCATGTGGGACGAGAAGGGCAACATCGACGAGCTCAAGCCGCCTCTGGTCATCAAGCCCATCTTTGGCTGCGAGGTCTACTTTACGCCGGACGAGACGCTCGCCCGCGACCACAAGCCCGAGCTCTACCACATGATCCTTCTGGCCAAGGACCAGGAGGGCTACGTCAACCTGATGCAGACGGTTTCCGAGGCAGCCGTGCAGGGCTTTTACTACAAGCCGCGCGTGACGCTCGACAACCTGCGCCGCCACGCCAAGGGCATGATCTGCACGAGCGCCTGCATCGCGGGCATCATCCCCAAATACATCGACCGCGGCGACATGGAAGGCGCCATCAAGTGGGCCGAGACCTTCCGCGATACCTTTGACCCCGGCGACTTTTACATCGAGATTCAGGAACACGGCATCACCACCGACAACGGCCTGACCGATGAGCAGATGGACCGCACGCTCATCGATATCGCCAAGCAGGTGGGTGTCAAGGTCATCGCCACCAACGACTTCCACTACCTGCGCCGCGAGGACGCGCCGGTGCAGGACGTCATCATGTGCATCGGCATGAACGCCAAGGTCGATGACCCCAACCGCATGCGCATGACCGGTTCGGAGTTTTACATGAAGACCGAGGAGGAGATGCGGGCGATGTTCCCGTATTGCCCCGAGGCCTGCGACAACACGCTCGAGATCGCCGACAAGTGCTACGTTGAGCTGGACTGGGACTCCATCATCCTGCCGCGCTTCCCGTTGCTCGATCCCGGCGAGACGCACGAGAGCCAGTTCCGCCGCGAGTGCGAGAAGGGCCTGCGCCAGCACTATGGTGACGACTGGGCCACGCGCGAGATCGGTGGCGTCAACATCAAAGAGCGCTTTGAGTACGAATACAAGGTCATTTGCGACAAGGGCTTTGCCGCCTACTTCCTCATCGTCGCCGAGTACGTGCAATGGGCCAAGGACAACGGCATCGGCGTCGGCCCCGGTCGTGGCTCGGCCGCCGGCGCTATCGTCGCCTACGCCATGAACATCACCGCGTTCGACCCGCTCGAGAACGGCCTGATGTTCGAGAGGTTCCTGTCCCCGCAGCGTACCGAGATGCCCGATATCGATATGGACTTCGACGATGAGCGGCGCCTCGAGGTCGTGGAGCACGTTCGCCAGCTCTACGGCCCCGAGAAGGTCACCCACGTCATCACCTACTCGACCATTAAGGCCAAGCAGGCCATCAACGACGCCGCTCGCGTCCTGGACTACCCGGTCTACATGGGCCAGCGTCTGTCCAAGATGGTCTCGAGCGACCCCAAGGTCAAGCTCAAGCAGGTGCTCGAAAAGCAACCCGGCAAAGAGGACCTGTTTAACCCCGATTTTGCCGAGGCATATAAAAAGGACGACGACGCCCGCCGCATCATCGACACGGCGCTCTCAATCGAGGGCCTCACCCGTGGCGAGGGCGTGCACGCGTGCGCCGTTCTGATCTGCCGCGACCCCGTCAACGAGCACGTGCCCACCAAGCTCGACACCAAGGGCGGCGTCGAGATTACCCAGTACGAGGGCCATACCGTTGCCGACATGGGCCTGCTCAAGATGGACTTCTTGGGCCTGCGCACGCTGACTGTTATCTCCAAGGCAAAGGCAAACATCAAGAAGAACTTCGGCATCGACATCAAAGAGGAAGAGATTCCCTTTGACGACCCCGAGATCTTTAAGCTCATGGGTTCCGGCCACACCGCCGGCGTCTTTCAGGTCGAGTCCGCCGGCATGACGGCCACGATCAAGAACATGAAGCCCACCGAGTACAAGCACGTCGTGGCATTGATCGCCCTGTACCGCCCGGGCCCGCTGGGCGCCGGCATGGTCTCGTCCTACATCAACCGTATGAACGGCAAGGAACCGGCGGTTTCCTACGACGACCGCCTGGACGACATCCTGGGCGAAACCTACGGCACCATGGTCTACCAGGAGCAGGTTATGCTCATCTCCGTCGAGATGTGCGGCTTCTCCAAGGGCGAATCGGACTCGCGTATCCGTAAACCCGTGGCTAAGAAAAAGATCAAGCTGCTCACGTCGACGGTGCTGCACTGGGAGGATGGCTCGGACGAGACCACCTACGACCACTGGATGAACGGCGCTATCAAGAACAACTACACGCGCGAGGTCGCCCAGAAGATTTGGGACGATGTTCTCGAGTTCGCATCTTACGCCTTTAACAAGTCGCACTCCGCCGGCTACGCCATCCTGGTTATGCAGACGGCGTGGCTCAAGGCGCACTATCCGCACGAGTACATGGCGGCCGTTCTGACGTCCTACACGGGCAAGACCGACAAGATCGTTCATTACGTCTCGGCGTGCCGTCACGACGGCATCCCCGTGCTTTCGCCAGATGTCAATGAGTCCGGTACCGAGTTCACGGCTACCAAGGAGGGCGTGCGCTTTGGTCTGGCCGGCATCCGCGGCGTGGGCACCGGCGTGGCGCAGGCGATTATCGCCGAGCGCGAGGCGGGCGGTCCGTTTAAGACGCTGCACGATTTTGTCGAGCGCGTGGACTCGAGCCAGGCCAACCGCCGCGTGATCGAATCGCTCATCAAGGCAGGCGCCTTCGACTCCACGGGGTATCCGCGTCGCCAGATGATGCACTTTGTGGACAAGAACAACCCCGAGAACATCATCGATGCCGCGGTAAAGCGCCAGAAGGATCGCGCGAGCGGCCAGACGTCGTTCTTCGATATGTTTGGCGACGTTGAGGGCTCGGGCTTTGAGGTGAGCGTGCCCGATCCGGATGGCCAGGAATGGGACCGTCACCTTAAGTTGAGTCAGGAGAAGGAGGTTCTGGGCATCTATGTCTCGGACCACCCGCTGCGCCCGTTTGAGTATGCACTAGCCAAGGCGCGTGACTTCTCGTTCTCGCAGATCGACACCGGCTACGAAGTTCAGAATCCTACGGGCGGCACCATCAACCAGGAAATTCCCGAGGGCAAGGCGCTGTGGTGGGCCGGCATGGTCTCGAGCGTGTCCAAGCGCGTGACCAAAAACGGTGACCCCATGGGCATCGTGCAGCTCGAGGACATGGAAGGCGAGGCCACCGTCGTCGTGTTCCCCAAGACCTACAAGGAGGCCGAGGGGTACCTGTACGGCGAGGTCGATCCCGAGACCGGCGCGCAGCTGTCCGATGCCTTTGTGCGCATTAAGGGCAAGCTCGAGCGCTCGGACCGCGGCGACCAGATCATCGCGCAGGAGATCGTGCCGCTCGAGCTCAACGAGGAGAACAACAAGCCCAAGGTGTTTGAGGTCATGGTGCCCAACAGCCGCTTTAGCCAGGGCAATATGGCGCGCCTGGCCACGGTGCTCACCGCTAACCCGGGCGGCGACCGCGTGGAGATCTTTATCGAGCAGGTGGACGGGCGCGTGCTGCGTGCCGAGGTACCTGCCAAGGTCAACGCGCGTTCGATTCCGCTGCTGGCCGAGGCCAAGGCCATTGTGGGTAACCAGGGCCGCGTGACGGTGATCTAAGCTACCCCGGGTGAGATTGGAGGAAGTGATGGCGCAGGGGACGTTTGTGCAGGCGCTTCGCAAAGAGGCGGCGTTGAGCGGCACCTTTATGAAGGGCCGCTCGCTCATGCTCAACGGCGCCGTGCTGTCGATTGAGGACAGCGGCTCGCGCTTCTCCAAAAACGTGACGGTTGAGGGCTCGGTGCGCGGCTCGCGCGGCGACCTGTACAAGACGCACGTGGCGCTCGATATGGACGAGCACGAGGTTATCGACTACGACTGCGACTGCCCCGCCGCATACCGCTATCCCGGTATGTGCAAGCACGCCATCGCCACAGCGCTGGCGTACCTGGACACCAGCGGCATTGAGCCTGTTGAGGGGCTGCGCACGCCGGTTCGCACGTTTACGGCGCAGCCGAAACAGCCCGCACGCGCCGCGTCCGCCGCGCCGGCCGTCAACCCCAACTTTCCCTTCCCGGCGCCCGTCCCCACGAGCCCGAGCCTTGTGGCGGCGCTTTCCGATCTTTCGGACGCGCGCATGGATGAGCTGGCGAGCATGCGCCGCAAACTTGCCGGTGCCGTTGATCCCGACGCCCCCAAAGCGGCGTTGGAGCCCTCGTTGGTGCCGTACTACAATCCGCTGTTCGCTGACCGCTTTAGCTGGGCGCTCGAGTTCCGCATTCGCTGTGGATCGGTCTCCTACGTGGTCAAGGACATCGACGGCATGGCCGATGCCTACGTGCGCGGCGGCACGTTCTCCTATGGCAAGAAGCTCACGTTTGTCCATTCACCTGAGGCCTTTGACGAAACATCGACAAAGCTGCTCAACCTTGTTGTGACGACAGTTGCCTATCTCGATGACATCACAAGCTCGCGTTCGGCGTCGTACGACTTTGCCCGCAGCGGTTTTGTTGCCGAGCGTCAGTTGCCGCTGTCCGAGCATAGCATCGTATATGTGCTGGACCTGCTGCGCGGCCAGACCATCTCCTTTGAGCCCGCCTGGTCGCGGGGGACGACGACGCGTCGCACCTACGACGTGGCGGTTGAGCTGTCTCCGCAAGGGGAGGACGAGGCGTCCGCTAAGCGCCCACCACTTCTTGCCGCCAAAATCGCGCCGGCGGCTGGTGGTAGCTATGACCTGCGCCTGCCCGCCGATATGTACTGCTTTGCGTCGGGCGATGCCGCCTACTTGGTTGACACGCGCCGCGCGCGCCGTACCGACGCTGCATTTGCTCAGCATGCCGCACCTTTTTTGTCGCGCTTGCTGCCGTGCCGCACGCCCGCCCATATTGCCGCCGAGCAGGTGGGTGAGTTCTGCCGTATGGCGCTGCCCATTTTGCGCGACTATACCGACCTCACCGCGCCCGCCGCGCTCGATACTGTGGCACCCGAGGCGAGCTTTGCCATGGCAATCGGCGTCGACGATGGTCTTGTGACCTGCAAAATTACGGTTACCTACGGCGATTGGTCGGCTGATCTCTTTAGTCTTGGTGCTCCGGGCAGTCCTTTCGAAGAGCAACGCCCCGGCGTTCCGCCCCGCGATACGCTGGCGGAGTTTCGCGTTATGGACACGGCTGCCATGTACTTCGATTTCTACGAGGGCGGCCTGGCGTTTGAGGAGCGCGATGACGAGAGCCTGTTCCACTTGCTGACCGAGGGCCTGTCTGCCCTGTCCGAGCTGGGCGAGGTCATGCTCAGCGACCGTCTGCGCCAGATTTCGGTCCGCCCTGCGCCCAAGCTCTCGGTGCGCGCGACCGTCAAGAGTAACCTGCTCGATGTCGAACTGGGCGCGAGCGGCCTTTCGGCGGCAGATCTTGCCATCTATCTGGACTCGTACAAGCGCCACCAGACGTTCGCGCGCCTGACGTCCGGCGACATCGTGCGCCTGGATGAGGGAGCGCGTGCCGCGTTTGGTCTTGCCGAGGACCTAGGCGTCGATGCCGTCGACCTGCTCGACGGCGTGTCGCTTCCCGCGTCGAGTACCCTTTTTGTCGATAGCATGCTCGCACGCACGCCGGCGCTCGAGGCCGATCGCGACGCTGCGTTCCGCCGCACCGTCGAGCGCCTGGACACGCTCGGCAAGATGGACTTTACGGTGCCGGCATCGCTCAAGGCAACGATGCGCGGCTACCAGGTCGACGGATACCAGTGGCTCGGCTCGCTCGAACACCTGGGCCTTGGCGGCATCTTGGCCGACGACATGGGCCTGGGCAAAACGCTCCAGATGATTGCGCATATTCTGGCGCGCGTGGAGGCGGGGGACACCAAGCCCACGCTCGTGGTATGCCCGGCCTCACTCGTGTACAACTGGACTGCCGAGCTGGAGCGCTTTGCCCCGTCGCTCGATGTGTGCGCCATTGTGGGCGCCGAGGCTCAACGCCGCGTGCAGATCGCCGGCGTGGCCGGGCATAGCGTGGTCGTGACGTCGTATGACCTTATGCGGCGCGATATCGACGAGTACGTCGAGCAGGATTTTGCCCGCGTGGTGCTCGATGAGGCACAGTACATTAAAAATCCGCTCACGCAGGTGGCGCGCGCCGCCAAGCGCCTGCCTGCCGGCGTGCGCTTTGCCCTGACGGGCACGCCCATCGAAAACCGCCTGTCCGAGCTCTGGAGCATCTTCGACTTTTTGATGCCGGGCCTTTTGGGGACACGCGAGTCGTTTGCCAAGCGCTTTGAGAGCCCCGTCGAGCATGCCGAGGGCGATAGCGCCGCTCGCCTGCAGGCGCTCGTGTCGCCGTTTGTGCTGCGCCGTGTTAAGGAAGACGTGGTGGCCGACCTGCCCGAGAAGATCGAAGACACCGTCATGGCACAGCTTACCGGCGAGCAACGCAAGCTCTACCTGGCCAACCAGGACCGCATCGCCCAGCAGGTGCAGCACCGCGAGGCTGGGGAGTTTAAGAAAGACAAGCTCAAGGTGCTCGCCGAGCTCACCAAGCTGCGCCAGATCTGCTGCGACCCGCGTCTACACTACGAGGATTACAAGGCGGGGAGCGCCAAGCTCGATACGTGTATGGAGCTCGTGCACGGCGCACTCGACGGCGGGCATCGCATCCTGTTGTTCAGCCAGTTTACGGGTATGCTCGATATCATCGGTAAGCGCTTGGCCAAGGAGGACATCGCCTTCCTTAAGCTCACGGGCGCTTCGTCTAAGGAGAGCCGCGCCAAGATGGTCGCGCAGTTCCAAGCGGGCGAGGTTCCGGTCTTTTTGATTTCGCTCAAGGCGGGCGGCGTGGGCCTTAACCTGACGGCGGCCGACGTGGTCATCCACTACGACCCGTGGTGGAACGTGGCAGCGCAGGACCAGGCGACCGACCGCGCGCACCGTATTGGCCAGCAACATACCGTGACCGTGTACAAGCTCATCGCCAAGGACACGATCGAGGAGCGCATTATGCAGATGCAGGAGTCCAAGCGCGACCTGGTCAACAGCGTGCTCGGCGGCGACGGCATCTCGTCGGCGCTGTTTACCCGCGAAGATGTTCTGGCGCTGCTGGGCGGCGACGGGCGCTAACCCGCTCGGGTGGGGCCGCCAGGGCGGATAGCGCACGCTGCCCCATCGTCCCCGCCCGTTATGTGTTCGTTTGCAATGCCGTGGATGGTTTGTCTGCCTTTGGGCATAAGAACCATCAAGAACATTGGCACGTCAGCAAAGGAGAACATCATGGCGAAATTCTTTAAGGACCCCGACGGTAAGCTCATTGCCGCCCTTGGCAACGACGTTGCAACCCCTGCCGGTTGCACGGAACTGACCGCAAACACTGAGGACGCGGCGCACGAGAAGCACGTGCCTGTTGTCGAGACCGAGCGCGACGGTCACGTGATTCGCGCACGCGTTGGCTCGGTCGAGCACCCCAGCCTGCCCGAGCACTATATCGAGTGGATCGCCCTTGAGGCCGAGGGCCGCTTAGAGGTCCATTACCTTGAGCCCGGCATGAAGCCCGCGACGTTTTTTGCCGGCGGTTCCAAGACCGGTACCGTCTATGCCTACTGCAACCTGCACGGGCTGTGGTCCGCGACGTTCTAGGAGCGCGCCCCCGCTCGGGGTATCATAGCTAGCATATGCACATGCGAGCGCCGACTGCATCATGCGGCCGGCGCTTTTACTACGATTTCGATGGTTTACGACGGAAAGGGCTGAGCCATGAAGCTCGCGCTTGCACAGATCGATATGCGCCTGGGTGATATTGAGGGCATTTGCGGCCGCATCGAGGACCAGGCTCGTCTGGCCCACGAGCGCGGGGCGCGCGTGCTGTGCGTTCCGGCTCCGCTCTTTATGGGCGCCATGCCCGGTGGCCTGGTGGGCGCTGCCGACTTTGAGCACGACATGCTTGCCGGCTTGACTGGTGTCGCCGAGCGCATCCAGGAGCTTGACATGATCTGCATCGTGCCCGCGGCGGTTTCGTTTGAGGGTCAGCCGCTGCTCGACTACATGATGCTCAAGGACGGTCATGTGGTGCCGGCGCGTTCGAGCATTGCCCTGCAGCGTGGCGAGAACAACGACACGCGTTGGGCGCCGCCGGTGTTCGACGTGGACGGCGTGCGCATCGCCGTGATTTTTGACTTGGACCGCGAACTCGAGATGTTGCCGACCGGTGTTGACCTCATTGCGTATTTCCAATTCAATGCGTTTGACATGACCGACCGCGAGACTGCCGCCATTGCCGCCGTTCGCAGCGGCGCCTACCGCAAGATCGCATCCAAGCGCAGCGTGTGGTTTGCCTGTATGGCGCCGGTCGGTGCCTATGACGAGTCGGTGTATACCGGCGGTTCGTTTGTGCTCGACGACTGCGGTCGCGTGGTGGCCCAAGCGCCGTGTTTTGAGGAGAGCCTGCTGGTTCAGGAGATTCAGCGCGGCGTGATGCTCGATGCCCTGGAAGATCACGAACTGCCCGAGTTCCGTTCCGAGGAGTGGCTGTGGCAGGCGCTGGTGCTCGCCGTGCGCGACAACGCCCGGGCCCACGGTGCGTCGCGCGCCGTGGTGGCACTCGAGGGCGACTTGCCGTCGTCCCTGCTGGCGGCGCTGGCCGTCGACGCTCTGGGCCCACGTAATGTGATTGGCCTGGTGCTGGGGCGCAACCGCATCTTTACGCCGGCGCAGGAGGAGGCCGAGGCTGCTCGCTGTGCCGCCGTTCGCGCCATTGCCGAGCGCCTGCATATTCGCACGGTTGAGCGCGATGCGCCGGATGCCGCGCGCGTGCTCGACCGCGATGTGTCGGCGGGCGACGCCGAGCGCCTGCGCTCTCGCACGCTGGGCCTCATGCTGGAGGATACGGCGCTCGAGCTGGGTGCGATGGCGTTGAGTCCGCTGTCCAAAACCGAGTACGCGCTGGCGGCGCCGGCGCTTTGCGGCGGCTACCAGGGCGATTACGCGCCCTTTGGCGATGTGTACCTGTCGACGCTTGAGTTTGTGGCGCGTGTGCGCAACCGCGCGTCTGCCGTGGTGCCCCAAGAGCTCGTGACGCTCAACGCGGTAGAGGATTGCATGGATCGCGTGCTGTCGCAGGCGCTCGCGACGCTCGCCGGCCCGGTTGATATGCTCGATCGCGCGGCGCAGCTGCTTGGCGGGCTTGAGCCGGGCGAGGTCGATGGTGCGCTCGAGTCGCACGTGGACCGCAACCGTCCCTTTGACGACATCCCGATGGCCGCTGCCAAGCCTGAGGCCTGCTCGCTGCTGCTGATGCTCGTTCGACAGGGTGAGGCTGCCCGCCGCATGTTGCCGACGGCGCCGATCGTTTCGTCCCGTTCGTTTGCCGAGCGCTCCTGGCCGTACATGCTCGCGTGGTCCGACCTGGGGCTTAACGGCAAGGAGCGTATGACGGTCGATTCGCTGGCGCGCGCCGAGGTGCGCCGTTTTGCTGACGAGGATACGAGTGAGCGCGTGCGAAACGAGATGATGGGCGTGCTGGGCGAGCTACTGGGTATTTCGCCCGAACAAATGGAGGAGTTGCGCTCTGAAGACGGTCAGCGTCGTTTACACGAGGGAATGAAAAAGTTCGAGGGCGAGGTTCAGGACGCCATCGATAAGATGATGGGCGGCCAGGGTGGCCCGCAGGGTGGGCCCCAGGGTGGCCCGATGCCGCATCCGCCGGTTGATCCCCGACAGTTCCCATTCTTCTCGCAGAACTAAACTGGGGATGGGGCCAAGGTTACGCGGTTTTGCCAAACCGCGTAACGAGTCGACGCTGCGCGAGCCCCTGTCGGGCAATCTGCCGCTCAAACCGTCGCTTGCGTACAGAAGTACGCGGCGCTCCTCTTTCGCGACACCTTGCCACGGCAGGGACTCGCTCGCTGACTTATGCTCAACCTATGGTTCAACCTTGCTTGTTAGATATAGTCGCTGTTGTGTTATTCTAGAACAGACGTTCGTGAATGATGCGCGGGGCCTTGCCTTGCGCTTGGTAAAAGACGAGGGGGAGGTTGGCTTGGTTATTTTGGGCATCGACCCCGGTTTGGCTCATACGGGTTGGGGGATTATCGAGGAGCGGCGTGGCGAGGTTCGCTGCCGTGCCTATGGCTGCATCGAGACCAGCGCAGGCAGTCCGCTCGCGGTGCGCCTGTCGCATATCGCCCGCGACCTCAAGGGTGTCGTGGAGCGTTATCGACCCGATACCGCTGCCATCGAGAGCATCTACTTTGGCGCTAATGTCCGCTCGGCAATCCCCACGGCACATGCCCGCGGTGCCGCGCTCGTGGCGCTTTCGGAGTGCGCGCTCGAGATCGGCGAGTACACGCCTATGCAGATCAAGCAGGCTGTGGTGGGTACCGGTGCCGCAGATAAGCGGCAGGTCGCCTACATGGTGCGCACGCTCACGCAGCTCGATCACGACCCGCATCCCGACCATGCCGCCGATGCCCTGGCCTGCGCCATCTGCCACGTTAACCTCAGCCGTACCCGGGCGCTTACCGGCGGCGAGTTCTATCAACAGAGAGGAACCGGATACTGATGATTTCCCAGCTCCACGGAACGCTTGTCGAGGCCACGATGAGCTCTGCTGTCGTTGACGTGTCGGGCGTTGGCTTTGAACTCGGCATTTCTGGCAGCACTGCGGCCACGCTGCCTACGCCCGGCGGTGAGGTGCGCCTCTATACCCGTATGCAGGTGCGCGAGGACGCTATGACACTTTTCGGTTTTTCCTCTAAGGATGAGCGCACGATGTTCGACCGGCTTGTGTCCGTCTCGGGCGTTGGCCCGCGCTTGGCGCTCGCCGTGCTTTCCACCTATACCGTGGGGCAGCTGTATTCGCTGGTGATGGCCGAGGACGACAAGGGCATGGCCAAGGTACCCGGTGTGGGTAAAAAGACCGCCCAGCGCCTCATCTTGGAGCTCAAGAGCACCTTTGCCAAGGATAAGGGCTTTGTGCCGGTCGACGTGATCCCGGGGCAGGTTGCGATGCCGGTCCCCGCCGCCGCTCCCTCGGCGATCGATGACGCCCGTGCGGCGCTCCTTTCCATGGGCTTTAGTCCGCAGGAGACCGATGTCGCTCTGAGCGGGTATGATGGGCAGGATATGCGTGTCGAGGATCTGCTCGGCGCGGCGCTTAAGCGACTCGGAATGGATGCGTGATGTGGGAAGCCGATGACTCTCAGGACCTGTGGGCGACGCCCGGCAACTCGCCGGCGGCATCCATGGCGCACGGCGAGCGCATGGTGGGCTCGGAGCTGACGGCCGAGGACCTCGATGTCGATCGCACTTTGCGCCCCCAGCGCCTGGACGATTACTGCGGCCAGGAGCATATCAAGCAGAGCCTGCGCGTGTTGATCGAAGCGGCGCAGAGCCGTGGCGAGACGCTCGACCACGTGATCTTCTCGGGCCCTCCGGGTCTGGGCAAGACCACGCTGGCTACGGTTATCGCCAACGAGCTGGGCGCTCAGATCAAGACCACGAGTGGCCCTGCCATCGCGCGCACCGGCGACCTGGCAGCCATCCTTACTAACTTGCAGCCGGGTGATGTGCTGTTTATCGACGAGATCCACCGCCTCAACCGTTCGGTCGAGGAGGTCCTGTACCCCGCGATGGAGGACTTTGCCCTCGATATCGTGATTGGCAAGGGTCCGGCGGCGCGCTCGATTCGCCTGGATATTCCCAAGTTTACGCTGGTGGCGGCAACGACCCGCTCAGGCATGTTGACCGGCCCGTTGCGCGACCGCTTTGGCATTTCATATCGCCTGGATTACTACACGGTCGAGGAACTCGCGCAGATTGTTACGCGCTCGGCGACTATCCTGGGCGTGACGATCGACCATCCCAGTGCACTCGAGATCGGCTCGCGTTCGCGCGGCACGCCACGTCTTGCCAACCGCCTGCTCAAGCGCGTGCGCGATTACGCACAGGTGCGCGGCAACGGTCCCATTGAGCTCGATATCTGCCGTCAGGCACTCGAGTTCTTTGAGATCGACGAGCTCGGTCTGGACTGGATGGATATTCGCATTTTGGAGACGCTCGCCAAGACGTTCTCCGGTCGTGCCGTGGGACTTACGACCCTTGCCAGCGCGGTGGGCGAGGACCCGGGCACGCTCGAGGATGTCTATGAGCCCTATCTGCTGCAGTGCGGGCTGATGATTCGTACACCGCAGGGCCGTCAGGCAACCCTTCGCACCTTTGAGCACCTGGGAATTGAACCTACCGTTTAGGGCGCTTTGTTTTGGCGGGCTGTTGGGCTATCGCTGGGCATCGGGTAAACATATCGCCGTTTGTCGGTTGCGGGTGTTTTACTATTGCACGCCCGTGCTATGCTGGATTGGTCTTTTTCTCATCCGGTAACGAAAGGACCGCCCATGCCTACTGACATCGAAATCGCACGTTCTGTTACGCCGCTGCCTATTACCGAGGTGGCCAAGAACGCCGGCGTCGACGTTAAGCACCTTATTCCGTACGGCTTCGACAAGGCTAAGGTCGACTATTCACTGCTCAACGAGCCGACTGATCACCAGGCCAAGCTCGTCCTCGTGACCGCTATCAACCCCACGCCCGCCGGCGAGGGTAAGACCACTACGACCATCGGTCTGGCCGATGGCCTGCGCCGTCGCGGTGTCAAGAGCGCCGTGGCCCTTCGTGAGCCTTCGCTCGGTCCCGTCTTCGGCGTCAAGGGCGGTGCCGCCGGCGGTGGCTGGGCGCAGGTCATCCCCATGGAGGACATCAACCTGCACTTTACTGGTGACTTCCATGCTATTGGTGCCGCCAACAACCTGCTGGCCGCCATGCTCGACAACCATATTCAGCAGGGCAACCAGCTCGGTATCGATGTTAAGCGCATCACCTGGAAGCGCGTTGTCGACATGAACGACCGTCAGCTGCGCCATGTCATCGACGGCATTGGCGGCAAGGCCCAGGGCGTGCCGCGCGAGGATGGCTTTGACATTACCGTTGCCTCCGAGGTCATGGCGATCCTGTGCCTGTCCACGAGCATCAACGATCTTAAGGAGCGCTTGGGCGAGATCGTTGTCGGCTACAGCTATGCCGGCGAGCCCGTCCGCGCACGCGACCTTAAGGCCCAGGGAGCTATGGCCGCACTGCTCAAGGATGCGCTCAAGCCCAATCTGGTGCAGACGCTTGAGGGTACGCCCGCGTTTGTCCACGGCGGTCCCTTCGCCAATATTGCCCACGGCTGCAACTCCATCATGGCCACGCGTATGGCTATGCGTTTTGGCGATGTCGCCATTACCGAGGCCGGCTTCGGTGCCGATCTGGGTGCCGAGAAATTCCTGGACATCAAGTGCCGCATGACGGGCGTTCGTCCCAACGCCGTCGTGGTCGTCGCGACCGCTCGCGCCCTTAAGTACAACGGCGGTGTTGCCAAGGCCGACCTCAACGAGGAGAACCTCGAGGCACTCAAGGCTGGCATGCCCAACCTGCTGCGTCATGTCGACAACATCCAGAACGTTTATGGTCTGCCCTGCGTGGTCGCCATCAACCGTTTCCCGACGGACACCGAGGCCGAGCTCGAGCTCATCGAGTCCGAGTGCCAGAAGCTGGGCGTCAACGTTAAGCTGTCCGAGGTCTGGGCCAAGGGCGGCGAGGGCGCACTCGAGCTGGCCGATGAGGTCATGCGTCTGATTGAGCAGCCGAGCGAGCTCAAGTTTGCCTATGAGGACGGCGCCGATGTCGCCGACGCTCTTGAGGCCATTGCCACCAAGGTCTACCGCGCCGATGGCGTTGACTTTACGCCGGCCGCCAAGCGCCAGCTCGCCGAGCTGCGCGAGAACGGCTTTGGCAACCTGCCGGTGTGCGTGGCCAAGACGCAGTACAGCTTTAGCGACAACGCCAAGGCCCTGGGCGCTCCCGAGAACTTCCGCATCACGGTGCGTGAGCTCAAGGTTTCCGCCGGTGCCCACTTTGTGGTCGCATTGACTGGCAGTGTTCTGACCATGCCGGGCTTGCCCAAGGTCCCCGCGGCTGAGAACATCGACGTCGACAGCGACGGCAACATCACCGGCCTGTTCTAAGCCTGTTGCCCCTAGCTGCCTGCCCGCCCCGCCGTGCCCCCAAGGCCCGGCGGGGCTTTTTTATCCTTAGGCCCGCGCATGTCTTGTAGATACCGACGGGCTCTGCCCATCATAGGCTTTTGCGCGGGTAGAATGCATGGATAACTTGATGCTCACGCGCGACGGAAAGGAATCGTTGCATGGATCAGGACAAGACAACCGTGATGGGCGGCTACGGTTCCGCGCAGGCTGGCGATAGCGCCGATGCGACCCGCGTTGTTCCCAACCTCGGTTATACCGACCCCGCCGCGACGCAGCCTTCTGCCGAGCCCACCCGGGTTATGGGCTATGGCGACACGGCGCAGGATTCTTATGCTGCCTCGACGCCGAATCCCTATGACAACCTGCCGCAGAATCCCATTCCGCAGCCTCAGCAGACGACGTATATGCCTCGCACGGCGCAGCCTCGCTACGAGTCGCGCGAGCCGTATCGCGAGTACCCCAAGTCAATTCCGCAATATGGCGAGGACGAGGAGAAGAAGCCGTCGCGTTCGTCGAGCGTGATCAAGAAGATCCTCATCGTACTGGCGATCTTCTTTGCGCTGTCGGTTGTGTTTGCCATCGTGTCGGGCATGCTTAACAAGCGAGGGAGTTCAACGGCCGATGCCACTGTTGAGCAAACCGAGTCCGCCTCGTCTAGCACCGTCGATCTGAGCGATATCCCGGGGCAGTACTGGTCCAACGCCAAGAAGATCCTCAAGTCGCGCGGCGCCGATCTTTCGAATGCCGTGGTCCTGACTGATGATGGCTCAACGCCCGTCGTCGATGCCAACTGGGTCGTTACTTCTGCCTACTATAACGACAACGGCAACCTCGAAATTCAACTCACGCACAAGAACAGCTCGGGCAACTCGTCCGGCGGCCAAAGCGGTACCGACAGCTCGAGCTCCAATACGCTGGAGGACTTGAGCAACAAGGCACAGGAGTTGGGAGACAAAGCGCAAGAGCTGGGCGGCACGGCGCAGAACCTGGGCGGCACCGCTCAGAACCTGGGTGATATGGCGACGGATGCCTGGAACGCACTGCAAAACGGCATCTCGGGCGCGCAGGGAAACTAGCTGTTAAGCGGGCTACAGTTGCTCGGCCGGACGCTCGGGCGAGCTAAAGCCCGAATCAAACGTGACGACGCACGAGACGTCGGGCCGGCGCTCGTGCACGATGCGCGTGACGAGCTCCAGCAGCTCCTCGTCGGATATGTCAAAGCCGTCGGGACGCACCAGGTCAAGCGAAACGAACCCGTCGTGCTCGTGCAGGTCGTGGATGGAGAGCGCGGGGTCGATCTGCATGACGCCGCGCTTGACCCAGCCGCGTAGGTCGTCGCCGGTGGTGGCGATGGGGTCGCAGTGCAGCGTGATACCGATGCCCATCTGCCGTTTGATATCGTGCTCGATGGTGTCCAAAATCTCGTGGTGCTCAAATGCGTCGCCCTCGCCGGGCATCTCCACGTGGGCGCTGGCAAACTGACGACCGGGGCCGTAGTCGTGCACCATGAGGTCGTGTGTGCCCAAGACCTGGGGGTACGACATAATCCTGTCGCGGATTTCCTGGACGAGCTTGGGGTCGGGCGCTTGTCCTAACAGCGGGCTGATGGCGTCGCGCACCAGGCCCAGGCCGCTGATGCAGATGAAGATGCCCACACCCAGGCCTGCCCAGCCATCGAGGTCAAAGCCGGTCGTCTGCGAAATAAGCGCCGCCACCAGGACCGAGCCCGAGGTGATGACGTCGTTTTTGGAGTCCTGTGCTGTGGCGATGAGCGTCTCTGAGTCGATGCGGTCGCCCAACGTGCGGTTGAACGCGGCCATCCAGAGCTTAACGAGCATGGACAAGACGAGGGCGGCTAAGGAGAGCACCGAATATGCAGTGGGGGAAGGCTTGATGATCTTAGTGACCGACTCGAGGATCAGGTTGATGCCGACGGCGCAAACCAGGACGGCGACGAACAGACCGGCTAGGTACTCGTAGCGACCGTGGCCATAGGGGTGGCCTTCGTCTGCCGGGCGGCTGGCAAGGCGGAACCCGAGCAGGCTCACGATGTTGCTCGAGGCGTCGGAGAGGTTGTTGAAGGCGTCGGCGATGAGCGAGACAGAGCCGGCGAGCAGGCCCGCGATGCCCTTGGCCAGGCACAGAGTGACGTTGAGGCCAATGCAGATGAGGCTTGCGGCGAAGCCCGCGTTGGTGCGGCAGGAGGTATCGACCGGCTCGCCCTCGCTGCCGGGAACAAGCGTATGTACCAGCCGATTTACAAATAGCATAGCGGTCGTCCTCACAATCATGTTTAAGGGGATAGTGTAGCTCGCGCGGAGGCGCTGTGCACCGATGCTCAGAAAATGCAGTAATGGTCTGCCGGTGCTAACGAGCGAGCCTTCTCGTCTGCCTGGGTGGTCCATTTTGGGCCACATGGGTATGGGCATGTGCCTGTTTGCTCGACATACTTAACGTCGATAGCCCCTGTGCAAAGGAGGACGTTTCCATGGACGAGATGTTTGCCATTAAATGTCAAAACTGCGGCGGCCCTATGTACTCGCACCAGGCTAAGCGCAGCTTTGAGTGCGCCTATTGCGGCGCGGTCATTCCGTGGCAGGCGGACGCCGGAGAGCCCAAGAGCGCTTTGGGCATTCGCCATACGCCGTTGACGGTGGTGGATGGACTGCTCAAGCTCACGCATGTGTCGCAACTCGAGCGCCCGGAGGACCCGGACTGGTATTTCTTCAATTCGCACTGGCGCAATCAGTCGGTCCTGGAACATCTGCTGTGGGAGGATCGCGGCACAGCGCAGGAGTTCCAAGAGGCCACGCATGTGAGCATTCCTTGCCCCTTCTGCGGAGCGTCCTTTGAGGGCGAGTCAACGCAGCGTGTGTTTGAGTGCCCGTCCTGCGGCAACAAGATCGGCATTGCCGACCTGCTCAAGCCCGGTACGTTTAGCAAACGTCTGACCATGGGCGTGGGTGCGGAGTATGTGCCGGAGCAGGGTATTCCCTGCGAAATTTCGCCGCAGCAGGCACGTGCCAACGCGCTGCAGCTGGTGCGCCAGTACCCGGATGCCTTTGCCGGGCACGACGTGGAAGACGCGATCCAAAACGACATGATGCTCTTCTATTTCCCCATGGCGCTGGCGGACCTGCGTATGATGGCGAGCTTCCCGGGCAAGGGCCTGAGCAAGGAAACCCTGGTGTACTACGAGGTGCTCGACTGGGCGTATCCGCGGGCAAACTATCTGGATGTTCGCCTTATGGGCATTTTGGAGCCGTGGGACTTTGCCAAGGTTGGGCCGTTTGACCCGGCCATGCAGGAAGGTGACTTTCGCGTTGTCTCCGTCGATGCGTCTACCAAGGACCAGGTGGTCATTGATAAGTTGGCGCTCGACATTGCCGGCAACGATGCCGAGGCGGTGCTGGGGCTCAATAAAAAGAGCATCCGCACTTGGGCGCGCAAGGCCCGCAAGCATAAGGACGGCCTGGTGATGGTGCCGGTTTACTTTGTCGACCGTCCGGCAACGGACAGCCGCGACGGCGAGCAGGTGCGCATCGCCGTAAACGGCCAGACGGGTCGTGCGGCCGCGGTGGTGTTTAGCGACAAGCGCGAAACGCATATCGTGGCGCCGCTCAACCCGAGCCTGCATCTGTCCGGCGAGAGCACCGTGCACGCCACGCCCATCGAGGTCAAATACGTTAAATCGCCCTTCCTATACCAGATCGTGCGCCGTGGAGGTGGCGAGCAACCGCGCCAGGTTGCAGTCGCCGTCGAGGGTTCCTACCGAGAGGAGAAGCCCAAACGCAAGGGCTTGTTCGCTGCGATCTTTGGGAAGTAGGGAAGTGGTGCCGGGGCGTCGGGCTGCATCGCAAGGTCATGAGACGAACTTAAGACTGCTGGGAACGTGCTACCATTGCCGATAGCCTTAATCTTGTAAGAAGCGGAGGCCAGATTATGGGTTTTGCGGATCAGCAGCTTCAGCTTCAGGTACCGTATTCTCCTGACGACACGTTTAATGCCTTGAAGGCAGCTATGGAAAAGCTGCCTAAAGTAAAAGTTGATAGTGCATCGCCCACAACAAGAACAGTTGCAGCCGAGATTGGTATGAGCCTTTGGTCTTGGGGCGAAAATATCAGTATTTCGGTTGTTCCAGTTGAAGGCGGATCTGGCGTTACTGTCAAGTCGTCATCTAAGGTCAGGGCAAACGTATTAAACGGGGGCAAAAATGCAAAGAATATTGCCGAGATAGTCGATGCCCTATCGAAGGAGCTTGAGCGGTATCCGCAGGTTTCACAGACTATTGAGACGCTGGCGGATAGTGATTGATGTAGTTGCAAGGCTTGAGAGGCTTGCAACGCTGCGTGATAGTGGAGTGCTTACCGAGGAAGAGTTTGCTGCAGAAAAGGCAAAAATCTTTTTGTAATCAGACACGGTGGTTGGATTTGCATTCTATTATTGAACTTGGTTATACCAGGCTGAAAATATCGTGTGTAATAAAGGTGCGTAGTAGTCTCGTCTTGATTGGCAGATGTAAATAAACGGTGGAACGGCTGTAAAAGAGCCTTGCCACTGGGTAAAATCAGGATGTGCCGCGGAACCCGCTCCTCAGTCGGTCAACTTTGGAAGCGCGGGCAACGCAGGTATTATCGTCTAAAGGGCCGGGTGCAACCGGCCCTTTGCATGACTCCCTTCGCTATCCGTTACTGCTTATATTCCCGCCAGATCGAGTAGAGGTTCCGGACGATGCCGGTTACATACATCGAGAGGCGCAGGATTTCAAGAAACAAGTTCATAGGCTTCACCCCAATCAGAGATTAGAGCGTTGCCCGCAGGCGGATTCCGCGGCAGGCATAATTCTACCTCACGGGCCGCGGTGGAGGATAGCCTGCCCCCTGGTTTTGAGCAGTGTCGATCTAACGGGCGATCAAACCTCTAGTACTCTTTGAATTGAGCAAGCATCTGTCCGAAGAAGCTTAGTTCGGATGGCTCATAAATGATCGAACCGCCGTCCGCGGTCCTGTAGACCCCGCAGGGGAGGTAACGCCCGTCGGGGAGGATATAGAGGCTGGCTTCTTCCTTCAGTCCTACTGGAAATAGCGGAATCCCGTTTTCGTCCACTTGGAACTCGTCTATATTTGCGACCTTCCTCTCCATGATGCCTCCTGCCTTATTTCTTGAATGGCGCCCTAAAACAGGCAGCTCTCAATCAACTCTTTACCGCGCAGGGTGTCGACCCACTCCTGCGGGATGGCCTCGATACCGTATACCGTGCCGGCGAGGGCGCCGGCGACGGCTGCGGTGGTGTCGGCGTCGTCGCCTAGGTTGACGGCGGCAAGCACGCATTCATCGTAGCTGTTGGTGTTCACAAAGCACCAGGTGGCAGCCTTAAGCGTGTCAAGCACGAAGCCGCCAGACCTGATTTCGTGCTCGGGCGCGCCTTTCAGGTGAAGCGCCCACGAGGGGAGCACGTCGTTCATCACGTCTCTTATCAGCTCGACAAATATGATACATGCGTCGGTTGACGTTCTGTGGGCATGCGTAATCGCGGAGACCTCGCTGATCTCTTCGTCTGTCGCATCGGTGAACGCCAGGGGCGCGATGCGCATGAGCGAGCCGTTGCCGTTGTCGCGCTCGCCGGAGCCTCCTTTGCCGGTGCGCAGGGCGCGAGCGGTCGTACCGCCGTAATCGAAAACGCCGTCGACCGTATACTCGCCACGGGCAATCCAGCTCACAAACTTGTCGCTCATGTCCGCGGTGTCGATATGCCCGAGCTTCCTAATCGAGTCGCAGGTAGCAAGCGTCATAGATGTGTCGTCGCTCCAGGTGCCGGCGGGCTGCCCATGCGTGCCGTAGCCGATCATGTCCGCGCATTCGAACGTGCCGCGGGGCCTGAACTCGTAGGGAACACCCAGCGCGTCGCCGACGGCAAGCCCATAGATGCAGTCGCGCAGTGTTGTTTTCGGTCTGCCTGTCATGGAGCGCTCCTCTTATGTCGGGGGATATGAAACTCCGTCGGGGGTATCGGTCGCAACGTGCTGCTACCCTTGCGCTTCGCCATTAGTCGCTTCGTTGATGGCGCGGTACTCGGCACTCAGCTCGCGCGCCAGCTCTTCCTTGCTTGGAAGATACGGCAGGTATTTGGCGGCAAAGACTTGGTCGTTGTCTTCGGGCAGCGTATACTCGACGATCGAATCGCTTTTGTCCGCGCAGAGCACGATGCCTATGGGCGGATTGTCGCCTTCGTTCATGAGCTCACGCGTGTAGTAGTTCACATACATTTGCATCTGGCCCAGGTCCTGATGCGTAAGGTCATCGGTCTTAAGGTCGATGAGCACGAAGCAGCGCATCAGATAGTTGTAAAAAACAAGGTCAATATAGAAATGGCGCCCATCAAAGGTGATGCGCTTTTGGCGCGCCTCGAAAGCGAAGCCACGGCCAAGCTCCAGCAGGAACTTCTGAAGATGTGTGATGAGCGCCTGCTCTAGATCGCTCTCGCGAAACGCAGTATCGTCCGAGAAACCTAAAAACTCCAGCACATATGGGTCGCGGATGATATCCTCGGGACGATGAGCCGGGGTGCTCTTTTGGATTTCCTGGGTGACGACCTCCTTGTCCTTGCTGGCAAGTAGGCGCTCTCGGAACATGGTGTTGATCTGGCGTTCGAGCTGACGCGTGCTCCAGCGAGAATCGGCGCATTCGTTCATGTACCATGTTCGAGTTTCGGGGTCAGGAATGCGTATTAACCTGCGGTAATGTGTCCAGCTCAATTCGGGACGCAGTGAGTCCCGAATTGGAAATGCAAGATGGAACTGACGCATTTTACGCAGCTCTCTTGCTTCAAAACCTTTACCAAAATCTTTGGTAAGTCTGATTGCGAGGGCCTTGAGCAGCGCCTCTCCATACTTGGCGCGCTCCTCTCCGCCCTGCTCATCAACAATACTCTTGCCGATCTCCCAATATGCCTCAACCATCGCAAAGTTAACGGCGGTATAGGCCTTGTCGCGAGCGGCGTTGAGGATCGAGGAAACCTGCTTGTAAAAAACTTCTGGCACGATTGTCGATTCCCCGCGGTTTACCAGTTCGCCCATCACTGTCGCCCCACTTTCCTCTTGTGGAATGCATCTATATCGCATCTAGTTTAAAGCCTCGCGCGGACACGAATTGCTGTGCTGTCTGGCACCTTCGCATGGGAGCCTTGCGGTGACTAAAATGTGGCAATAGAGACAGTTTTAGCGAACCCCACGGGAGTGACACGTATGGACAACAACACGCTGCTATTCCAGGACAAAGGTTCGGGTAGGTTTAAAGACGTTAAGATCTACCCCAATCGTATCGAGGTGCTCAAGAAGGGCACTTTCGGCGGCAAGCACACCGAGATTGTCTACCTTAAGGACATCACGGGGGTCAACAGGATCAAGGGTCGCGACGTTTTCCTGCGTAACAGGCTGTTGACCGCTTGCGTCTTTAGCCTGAGTAGCCGTGCGAAGGCCCAGGAATTTGTGAAAGCTCTGAACATGGTGATGTAGCCGATAGCGGCGTTCGGGCCAAGGTAAAAATCGGGGCGCAGAACGGTATTCTGCGCCCCGATTGAGTTAATGCGCCCAAAAGACTGGCTTGCCTATTCGTTAACGTCCTCGGTATTGTCGCGGTCACTGGCAAGCATTGCAGCGCCAGCGACCGTTGTCGCCACGGCGGCAGCGGCGAGCCCGGCGGCAATGCCGGAGCCGTCGCCCGTGTCGGCGAGTTTTCCGGCCGAGTTCTTGCCCTGGTCGCTCTTGTTGCCCTTGCCGTTCTTGTCGGCGCCGCCTGCGTTGGAACCCGTGCCGCTGCCGGTGCCGCCTGCACTGCCCGAGGCCGCTACGGTAAAGCTTGCGGCTCCATCGCTGGCGAGCGTGTAGTTCTGTGCCGCGTCGCCCAAAAGGCCTTTCGCGCGCACCCAGTACGTCCCTGCGGCAAATGTTTCGCCCTCGGCCATTGCCGTGCCCGGAGCGCCGTTCGCGTCGTGCACAAACTCGAGCTGGGCCGTGCAGGCATCGGTTTCGAGCTTGCCCTCGAGTGATGCCGCAATCTTGGCGCGCACGTCCTCGCCGGCCTTAAGGCCTTCGAGCCCCTCAAAGTGGGGTGTCAGCGCGCGTGGATCGATATCGATGGGCACGGAGCCCCGCAGCTCCGTAACGGTCTCGTTGCCCAAGGCGTCGACATCCACATATTCGATGGCAAACGCATGGCCCGAAGCCGTCACGTTGAGTACGTTGCTGCTGCCGACAAGGCGGAAATGGCCCTCGCCAACGGTCTTGCCATCCTGGAGCGAGGCATCGCTCAGCGAGTCGCCGTACGTCATGCGCATGCGGCTCGGGAGGTAGTACGAAGCTGTCTGCTTGTGCTGTGTATCGTAATCGTAATTGCGCTGGTAGATGCTCCGGGCCAGCGCCGCATCAACAAAGTCGGATGCGATGATGCCAATGTGCTTGAGGTAATCTGACTTTGTTTCCTCGTTGTCGCTGGGGTTGATGTACGGGCTCTTGTACAGATGCTCGTTGACTACTCGCGCTGCGGTAAATGGGTTGCTTCCTTGCTTGTGATTCGTGCAGCTGGTGTAGTTGATAGACCAGCAGCGCTCCAGGACTTGCTCCTTGGCCCCGTTATCGTCCTCGACATCTACCTCGTTGCGGGTGAGCTTAGCCGTCTCCTGCAGGGCCATATCGACCCAGCTGATCTTGTCGGTTCCGGTGCATTCGTAATGGTCCTGGGCATATACCTTGGTGCAATAGGCTTTTTTGTCGCCTGTTTCCCCTGCGGCTTCAAAGCCTTGCGCGTTTTGGACGAGACACATAGAGGAGCTGCTGGGGTGTGCTGCGATTTTGCTGTCCCATTCGGTTAGGTCGAGGCCCCACGTGTGGCCGCTTACGCTGTCGCCGGCGAGTCCAAATCGGCGCAGCAGGACGATCTTTCCGCGCACCTCGTTCAGTGTGGGAACGCGGCTCGACGTATAGAACAGTTTGGGGTTGTCGTCCAAAACCTTGGCGAAAGCCGTCGTAAGGCTCTCGTCAGTAGCCTCGTTGTTGCCTCGGGATACAAGCATGATGAGAGCTTCTGACGGATTTTCGTTCAAAAACTTTTTGAAGTAGCCAACGACATCGGAGAGATGCATGAAGTGCCCGTCTTTTTTGAGCAGGTAGCAACTTCCATGGTCGATGCCGGGGTCGTCGCCTTTTCCGAGTCGGATATCAAAATAGCGAATGCCTTCGAGCAACTGCGTGGGGATGTAGTCCTGCTGGCACTTTGCTTGCGAGGATTGGGGTTCGGTGTCGTTGTCCACGCTGCAAGTTCCCGAATCGTGCGTGCCCGGGATGCTCAGCTCGTCGAGGTACTTGTTGCCTTCGACGTGGCTCATCCAACATGGTCCGTCGACGTAGCTGCTATACGTGGTCCAGTCGATGCTGCTAACTGTGGCATTGGTCTTGTCCATGCTGTAGCCGACAAGCTCGAGCTCCCACGGAATGGAATATTTCTTTTGGCAAATCTTGTTGTTGTCTTGGTCTTTGCCTTTCGATTCTATGGCCAGGTAGTTAATACCGTTTTTCGTGTATATGCGGTCTCGAATAATATAAGTTCCGTCGAACTGGCGGTCGAACGTATAGGCGCGGCTGTCCTTATGGTCGTACTCGCCACTCCATACGTGGATGACCTTTCCATCTTTGTCCGAGTCGCCATCGACCGACCAAATGCTGTAGCCCGTCTTCTTGTGCTCTTCGAAATTGAGCAGGGTGCGGATGGCATACCAGTTTGTGCCGTCCGCATCGGTCCCTACGTGCTCAAGGATGAGCTTGCTGGACGTGCCGTCATTAAACAGGTGGCAGACGTTGCCGATGACGTTGCCGTCTTCGTTGACGCTCGCGGTGCGAAAATAGCCCGCGGGGCGAAGGCGAATGACGAAATTGTCGAGGGTGGCCGCTGACTCGGCCGTGCCGTCCGCAAAGGCTGTCCGCGGGCTAATGCCCAGCGTGGCGGTTTCGGGCAGGCTTGCAAGTGGCGACAACGCCGCGAGTCCAAGGCCCAGCGTAAACGCTCGGCGACTGATGGCATGATGTTCGGTCATAACTCCTCCATTCGCAGGGTGCGGTTATGCACTTATTTTGGTCACTTTACTGCCCGGATGTTTAAAGGTGTCGGCTCAATTGTCTGCGCGGCGCTATAAATCGGCGAGCGGACGTGCTGGGGTGCTTGTTCATGTTGTGCCGTTACCGCGCTGGGGGGGCGGTTTTGCCGCCCGGCATCTTCGCGTTCGTCGGCTGCCGGCATAAGAAAGGGAGGGTCGGTTTACCGGCCCTCCCTTAGTACGAAGCGCTGGGGTACCGTCGCTTGTTTGCGCTGCGCTCGTGTTTCCCGCTGCGCTCGCCAGTCGTTTAGCGCTTGATCTCGATATCCTCGAGCTTGACGTCCATGGCCTCGGTCTTTGCCTTGGCGATGTCGTCGGCAAATTCCAGAGACTTCATCATGGTCTCGACGGCGTCCTTGTGCTCCTCGACGTTGTCGATGCTCACGTAGACGCTGCCGCCGCCTGCTTCGGTGAAGTACTCAGTCGTCACGCCGCCCGAGTGTGTATAGGAAGCGTTGCGCCAAGTCTTGCCGTTGTACTTGACGGGGTCATTCTCGGTCCACTCAAAGTTGGCCTTCCATTTGGCCTCGTAGTCGAACAGCTCGTCGGCATTCTTATCGGGGTCGAAGACGGGGATGAAGCGGTCGCTGGCGTGCTCGCTCTCGGTGAACTTAAACTGGGCCCTATCGGCGGTGTCGCCTGCGACGTTGGTGATCTCGACGCCCTCGGGGACCTCGACCTTAAACCAAATGAAGTCGGTCCTCATATCCATGGCTGGTTTTTCTGCTCCGCCGCCACCGCCACTGCCGGTAGCGCTGCCGCTGCCACCGCAGCCCACCAGGGAGACTGCGGCAAAGAGACTCATGCAGAGGGTGAGAATCGCAAAGGCCTTCTTTTTCATGGTCGTGTCCTCCTCGATCTGTAACCGCCCATGGATTACCTGCCTTTACTGTACGCGCGAGCGGCTTGTTCGGGTGGGCCATGTGTCCCATTCTGGGTGCCGGATTTGCGCCGACAAGTGGCAATATGCGCGGGCACAAAAGAGGGGAGGGCCGATGCTGTCGGCCCTCCCCAAGTTGGGCGCCCGTTGTTTTAATGGGCGCATGCGCGCTGGTGCGCGTAGGCGCGTGCGGGTGTCCCGTTACTTGATCTCGATGCTCGAAATCTCGACTTCGCGTGCCTCGGAAACTGCCTCTGCCATGTCATCGGGGAATTCGATGGAGTTGAGGAGCGCCTCGGCTTCTTTCTTGTGCTGGTCGAAGTTCGAGATGAGGACGTAGACGCTTCCCGGCTCAACGTCGGTAAAGAGGAGGGTTGTGATGCCACTGTTGTCCTCGTACGTTCCGACGAGCCACGTCCTGCCGTTATACTCGACGGACCCGCCATCCTTCCACTGGAACGTATCCCCCTTCTTTTCCGCCTGGTCGGCGTGGGATTCCTCGGCAGTCAGCGCTTTTTTCCAAACGGGGATAAAACGATCGGCCGAGGCGTTCTCGTCTTCGGGGAAGGTGAGCTGGACCCTGTCGGCATTCTTGCCGGCGGAGTCGCTTACGCCGACGCCCTCGGGCATCTCGACCTTAAACCAGATAAAGTCGGTCTTCTTGGCGACGGGGGTCTTTTCCTTGCTCTCGCTCTTGGAGGCGCTGCTGCCGCCCGATGCGCTCCCGCCGCAGCCGACAAGGGCAAACGCGGCAAAGAGGGCGATGCAAAGGGAAAGGATCGATAGGGTCTTTTTCTTCATGGTGGCGTCCTCCTTGTCTGCCAGGGACATCGTGTGCCGCGGATCGCTGGGGCGGCGGTTGCGCGTGCACATGATGACTTTGTTTGCTGTGCGGTGATTCCTCCATTCGTCGTCCGGTGCCGTGATGAGCGTTGCCCCAACATGGGGCTCCTTACCTATATGTATGCCCTAGTTGCCGCTGCCCGGGAGTCTCGAAACGTGGCCATGTGTCCCATGTTTGCGTTGGCATGGCCTATCGTTCGTCATAGAAATCCGCGATGGCCAGGTGTGCTGACGCCCATGTGCTTATGGGCTAGACTTAGCACCATTACGTGTTCGATGCGGTTGGTCGGCGGTTGCCGCCTGGCCGATGTATATGACTTGAAGGTGCGTGCGTATGAGCCAAGAGATGATGGATAAAACCTGTCGAGAGTTTGCCGAGGCACTTGCCGCACGCGAGCCGGTTCCCGGCGGTGGCAGCGCGAGCGCCTTTGTGGGCGCGCTGGGCGCCTCGCTGTGCGGAATGGTTGCCCGCTACGGTGCGACCAATCCCGCGCTTGCTGATCGTGCGGATGACCTGACGCGTGCGTTTGCCCATGCTGATGAGCTGGCCCAGGAGCTTGTCGAGTTGGTTGCCGAGGACGTTCGTGCCTATGGGCAGGTGTCCGCGGCATACGGTATTCCGCGTGACGATCCGGCTCGAGCGACCGCGATTCAGGATGCGCTGCATGTGGCCGCTATGCCGCCGTATCGCATTATGGATGCCTGCGGGCGCGCGCTGGCACTGCTCGAGGACATGGCCGACAAGGGTTCGCGTCAGCTGCTGTCCGATGTGGCGTGCGGCGCCGTGTTCTGCCGTTCCGCTATGCAGGGCGCGAGCTTGACGCTCTTTGCGAACACCACGTCTATGAAGGATCGCGCTCGTGCTGAGGAGCTCGAGACGGCGTGTGATGAGTTGCTCGACATGTGGTTGCCGCGCGCCGATGCGCTGGCGCGCCGCGCCGCCGACGCCGCAAGGAAGAGGGGATAGCCATGGCTGAACTGCTGAAGGGTGCCCCCGTTGCTCGCGCTTTGACTGAGGAACTTGCTGCTCGCTGCGTGGCTTTGCGCGAGCGCGGCGTTGTGCCGACGCTGGCTATCGTGCGCGTGGGTGAACGCGAGGACGACCTATCCTACGAGCGCGGTGCGCTCAAGCGCTGCGAAAAGGTTGGCATTGAGGCTCGCCGCGTTTTGCTTCCCGCCGATGTTTCGCAGGACGAGCTGTTGGCGGCCATCGAGGACATCAATACTGATTCGTCTGTTCATGGCTGCCTGATGTTCCGCCCGCTGCCCGCCGGCCTTGACGAGGATGCGGTTGCCGCGGCACTCGATCCTGCCAAGGACGTTGACTCCATGACGCCGGTTTCGCTGCTCACCACGCTTTCGGGGCGCGGCGAGGGTTTTGCCCCCTGCACAGCCGAAGCCGTGCTTGCTTTGCTGGATCATTACGGCGTTGAGCTGGATGGAGCTAAGGTTGCTGTGGTCGGGCGCTCGCTGGTGATCGGGCGTCCTGTTGCCGCCATGCTTACGGCGCGCAATGCGACCGTGACGACGTGCAATACGCATACGCGCGACCTTGCTGCCGAGTGCCGTGCTGCCGACATTGTGGTTGCCGCCGTTGGACGCGCGCGTACGATTGGCGTGGATGCGGTTCGCGAGGGCCAGACGATCATCGATGTTGGCATTAATTGGGACGAGGCCGCTGGCAAGCTGGTGGGTGACGTCGATTCTGATGCTGCGGAGCCGGTCGTTAACGCCATCACGCCCGTGCCGGGCGGCGTGGGCGCTGTGACGACGGCGATCCTCGCTAAACACGTGATCGAAGCGGCCGAGCGCGCATCGAAATAGGCGTTTTGGGCTGTTTGAGGGGTTAGCTCTATACCCCGTGGACAGAAAATGCCAAATATGAGTACTGTTGCCAAGATAGTCACATATATTTTAGGTCAAATAGGCTTTCTAACGATATTTATTATCGATAGAGAGCCTATTTTATTGGACCTATGAGGAATTACATCATCTAATTTTTGAACAAATGTAGACTTTCGACACCCATACGTAGCAAAATTGCTGTTACTAAATTGGTGACAGTACTCATATTTGGCATTTTTTGCCCACCGGGTTTGCCGGGGCCGTGGTTTCGCCCTTTCTGCGCCGAAGCGATACACTGTTATCGTTTGATTTCTTCGCTCAAGGAGGATGCGCATGCCGTGCACAACGATTCTGGTTGGTAAGAATGCGAGCTACGACGGGTCGACGCTTGTCGCCCGCAACGAGGATTCGTCCAACGGGGTGTTTGAGCCCAAGCGTATGCGTGTGGTGCATCCCGACGAGCAGCCGCGCGTCTATACGAGCGTCCTGAGTCACCTGACCGTTGAACTGCCCGATAACCCCATGCGCTACACGAGCGTCCCCGATGTTGTCCCGGGCCACGGCATCTGGGCCGAGGCCGGTTTCAACGAGCTCAATGTGGGCATGTCCGCAACCGAGACGCTCACCACCAACGAGCGCGTTCGCGGCGCCGACCCGCTCGTCGACTACGTGCCCGCCAAGGGCAACGAGGACGAGGACGGCTATGTTCCGGCGCAGCCCGGCGGTCTGGGCGAGGAGGACATGGTGACCCTGGTGCTGCCATATGCCAAATCCGCCCGCGACGGCGTACGCATTCTGGGTGACCTGCTCGAGCGTTATGGCACCTACGAGAACAACGGCATCGCCTTTAGCGACGTGGACGAGATCTGGTGGCTCGAGACCATCGGCGGTCACCACTGGATCGCCAAGCGCGTGCCCGATGACGCCTATGTGACCATGCCCAACCAGCTGGGTATCGACAGCTTTGACCTGGATGACGCCGAGGGCGCCCAGGCCGATCACATGTGCTCCGCCGACCTGCGCGCTTGGATGGCCGAGTGGCATCTGGACCTGACGCTGGGCGTCGAGGGCGACGGTCCGGCCGCGGTCTTCAACCCGCGCGAGGCCTTTGGCTCGCACAGCGACAGCGACCACGTCTACAACACGCCGCGCGCCTGGTATATGCAGCGCTGCCTTAACCCCAGCGATGTGTGGGACGGTCCCGAGGCCGACTACACGCCCGAGAGCGACGATATTCCCTGGAGCCGCGTGCCCGAGCGCAAGGTGACCATCGAGGACATCAAGTACGTGCTTTCGAGCCACTACCAGGGCACGGAGTATGACTGCTACGGCAGCAAGGGCACGCCCGCCACGCGCGGCGCCTATCGCCCCATCGGCATCAACCGCAACAGCCAGCTCGCCGTGCTGCAGCTGCGCCCCTATGCGCAGCCGGCGTATCGCGCCGTGCAGTGGATGGCCTTTGGCTCCAACTCGTTTAATGCGCTCGTGCCGCTGTACGCTAACGTGGAGACCATGCCCGAGTACTATGCCGACACGCAGGCTCGCGTGACGTCCGAGAATTTCTATTGGGCCAACCGCCTGATCGGTGCCCTGGCCGATGTTCGCTTCCATGAGTGCGGTCGCGCTGTGGAGGACTATCAGGAGAAGGTCGGTGGCATGGGCCACAAGCAGATCCATGACGTCGATGCTGCCGTAGCCGCTCTGCCCGAGGCCGAGGTACCTGCCGAGCTTGCACGCGCCAATGAGACCTTTGCCGAGCGTGTTCGCGTAGAGACCGATGCTCTACTGGGTAAGGTGCTCTACACCACGAGCTGCGCCATGAAGAACTCTTTCGCGATGAACGACAACGTGAGGTAGGGATTTCCCGTCGATCGAATAGCGCTAAAACGCTTTGTCGCTTTCACTCAATCTTGGGTACAAGAACGCCAATGCAGTTGTTTGTGATTGGAGACAACCATGGTTATGAAACTCGATCAGCTTGTTAACGGTGCCATCAACGTGGGCTTCGGCGCCGCCGCCGTTGCCGTCGAGGGCGGCAAGAAGGTTCTCGACGACCTTAATACCAAGGGCGAGCAGGTTCGCAAGGATGCCGGCACCCCCGATATCGCCCGCAGCGTGTCCGATATGTTCGAGCAGGCGGGTGGCACCATCTCCGACCTGACCGAGCGCCTGGGCATGCAGGGCGAGACTGCGGCACAGCGCGTGCTCGATGAGCTCATCCTGGCTCGCGTCCGCGTTATGACCGCCCCCGAGCGCACGGCCTTTTTGGCCCATGTGCGCGACATCGTCGATTCGGTCGAGGATAACGTGACCTCGGTGCCCGTCGAGTCCGTTGAGCCCGACGATGCAGAGGACACCGAAGAGGCTGAGTAACAGCGCAGATGGCAGATTCCACCACCGATTACAACAATCTAGATCCCTTGGGTGACGAGGCGGCGGTTGTCGATGAGGTCGATGCTGCCGTCTCGGGCGCTCGCAAGAAGCCGCGTGCTGTCGATATGGTCCCCGAAGAGCCCGACGCAATGGCGCCGGACGAGGAATACCAGCTCACGCCGGCAGGTCGTCGTGAGCGCATTGGGCAGATCGTTCGCCTGATCAAAAAGTACCGCGTATGGGATAACCTCACGCCGGTGCGTCTGCGTCGTCTGCTCGAAGAGCTCGGCCCCATGTTCGTCAAGATGGGGCAGATTCTGGCTAACCGCTCCGAGATCTTGCCGCAGCGGTTTTGCGACGAGCTGCGTCGCCTGCGCTCCGACGTAGAGCCGGTGCCGTATGAGGTAGTGCTCCGCTGTCTGGAAGAGGAGTACGGCCAGCGCCTGGGGCAGATGTTCGACGCGATCGACCCCAACCCGCTCGGCAGCGCGTCGCTCGCGCAGGTGCACCGCGCCCGCCTGGTGACCGGCGAGGACGTGGCCGTTAAGGTGCAGCGCCCCGGCGCGCAGCAGGTGATGGCGCAGGACATCGACATCATTCGCTCGGTGGTGCGTATCGTTTCCAAGTTCGTCAACACCGATCAATTCGTTGACCTGCACGGCGTAGTCGAGGAGTTGTGGACCTCGTTTCGCGAGGAGACCAACTTTTTGGCCGAGGCCAAAAACCTCAACGACTTCTACGAGTTCCATAAGAGCGTTCATGGCGTGACGTGCCCTAAATCCTATCTGGACTTGTGCACCGAGCACGTGGTGGTTATGGACTACGTCGACGGCATTTCGATCGCCGATCCTGAACGCTTGGTGGCCGCGGGCTATGACTTGGAAATGATCGGTGCCGCGATTGTCGAGGACTACTCGACGCAGGTGCTCGACGACGGCTTTTTCCATGCCGACCCGCATGCGGGAAACATTATTCTCAAGGACGGCATCGTTTACTTTATCGACTTGGGCATGGTCGGACGCATGTCGAGTCACGATCGCGGTATCGTCAAGGACATGATTTTCGCCGTGGCTGAGGGTGACGTGCCCAAGCTCAAGGATTCGCTCATGCGCTTCGCCGTGACGCGTGGCGACTCGGCTGAGCTCGATCATTCGGCCTTTTTGTCCGATCTTGACTTTATCGTGGCTGACTTTGCGGGCCTTGACCTTAAGGACCTAGATATCGGCGAGTTTTTGACCTCGCTGTTAAACCTCGCGCGTAAGAATGACGTTGAGCTGCCGAGCGTGGTGACGATGTTCGCGCGCGGCATGGTGACGCTCGAGGGTTTGCTGACCGAGTACATGCCCAACGTCAACATGATCCAGATCATCCAAACCCACATTAAAAACGAGAAAAGCACCTATGCGCGCGTGCGCGACATGGGGCGCGATCTTGCCGCGAGCAGCTATCGCGCGGCAAAAGGCTCGCTCGAGGCGGCCGAGTATTTGGGCTTGGCTTCGCGTATGCTCACGCGCGGCCAGCTTAAGGTGAACACGCAGATCATGAGCAGCGATAAGACGCTGCGACAGCTGGGCGGAATTATCGACCGCATGTCGATGGCTATCGTGATCGCCGGTCTGTTTATCGGTTCGTCGGTGGTGTACTACGCGCGCATCGAGCCGGTTGTCCTCGGCATTCCGGTCATCGGCTTCTTTGGCTACGTGAGCGCGCTGGTGCTGGCGCTTATGCTGGGTCGCAATATCTGGCTCAACAGCCACGGCGGCAAGCACTAGAGGCTGCGGCCGTCACCGCATTCTCCTATCGCAAACAATAGCTTTTACCTTGGGCTTCGCCTGCGTGCGAGGCCCTTTTGCGTGATACCATACTGACGGTAATAATCGATGGCCTAGATGGTGGTGCGGAGACGCACGAATGCGCGGTTTTCCTGCGCGTTTGGGAGAATCGGGGTGCAAGTCCCCGGCTGTACCAGTAACCGTAATTCCTCTTGGCTCGGGATGTTCGCGTCGCAGATCGGACGGCGCCCCTGAGCCGTTAAGGTTAAGTCGGATCGCCTCCCATCTTGCATGCGGCTGCGGCGTATGCTGCCGGTGTGCATAGGGCTCTGGAGGGAAGAGAGATCCCGATGGGGGAACTCGAGCGCAACATGCGCGATGACGTGGGGCAGCCTCAAGGCAACGCTTCAAGTACAGACAATGGGGGACAAATGGATATGTTTGAGGACGAGCGCGAGCGCGCCTCGTTGCATCGCCGTGGCGCGATTGCACGCGGTGTAGCCAAGCGCGGCCTGGTGGCATTCCTGGCCTTCGCGATGGCCTTTGGCACCACGCCGGCTCAGCTGTGGGCCGAGGGCGCCGAGGGTATTGCCGAGGCCGTGACGCAGGCTGCAACGGGCGAGGACGCAGCGCTTGCGGGCGGTACCGCTGAGCAGAGCGGCGCCGAGGTTTCGGATTCCGAGGGCGCGCCTGCGGCTAGTGCCGCCACAACAGAGGCAGCAACTGGCGACGAAGGCTCGGCGACGGGGGAGAGCCCTGCCACGAGCGAGCAGTCTTCGACGGCGCCCACTGGCCAAGCAGGATCTGCCGCCGCGGCTGCCGTCCAGACAGAGAACCCGACAGAAACCGGCGATGTCGCCAAGAAGCAAGTCGAGGTCTCGTTCTCGATTATCGGCACCGATGCCGACGGCAAGGCTCAGACCTGGGTGGCACCTACGCAGCTTAAGCTCGACGAGGGCTCGACGGCTGCGGACGCCTTCGTTAAGCTGCAGCAGAAGGTGGGCTTCAAGGCGAAATACGATCCGAACACGGCATACGGTTTCTACCTCGAAAGCATCACGTCCCCGAGCGATGGCCGCACGCTTGCCTTCGATCCGGCGACTTATGCCTACTGGCAGCTGTTTGTCGACGGCGCGTCTTCCTCGGTTGGCGCGAGCGGCGTCAAGCTCACCCAGGGGCAGAAGATTGAGTTTGCCTACACGGCTGGTAGCTCGTCCCCTGTCGTTAAGGACCAGGTTGCCGCAAATGTGACCGTCATTGGTCGCGATGCCCAGGGCAAGACTCAGACTTGGGTCGATAACGCGCAGTATGTGGTGACGTCCGGCTCGAACGCACTTGACCTTACAAAGGTCGCGCTTGAGGCGAATGACATCGATGCCGTTGTTGCGGGCTCCTTCATTCTGAGCCTTAAGTACAACGGTGTTGAGCTGGGTACGCCCCAAGATTATTCGACCTATTGGCAGCTGTTCATCAACGGCAAATCGAGCGACTACACGGCGGACAATGTCACCATCCATGCCGGCGATACCGTCACGTGGTTCTACAGTGGCTGGGGCGACCAGCTGCCGTCCGATTCCGTCCATGCTTCCGTTCAGGTCCTCGGTAAGGACAAGGACGGCAAGCAGCAGGTGTGGGCCTCGACGGGCCAGACGAGTCTCAAGGCGGGCTCTACTGCCAAGGATCTCCTTGAGCAGACTGGTCTTGATCTCGTTACTAGTGAAGAGTCTTGGGGCTGGTGCCTCAGCGGCATTAAATCGCCGCTCGACGGTAAGACCTATAAGTATGATCCTGCGACCAAAAGTTATTGGCAGTTCTATGTAAATGGCAAGTTCGCCCAGGTCGGGGCTGGCAACTACGAGCTCCAAGAGGGCGATGCCGTCACCTTTATGTATGGTGCTGACGCCGATGTCCTTCCTGGCCAGGTTCTTGGGTCTATCGATGTTATCGGCCCCGATGTCAACGGGAACGATACGCGTTGGGGCACGGCAAGCAATGTTTCTCTGCCCGAAGGCTCTACGGCTCAGGACCTTATCGAAGCGGTTCTGAAGGCTCAGTCTATCGATTACAAGGCCTCTCAGGGCGGCGCTTACTGGTTCCTGAATTCCATTACTTCGCCGTTCGATCACAAGCCGTATGGCTGGGATGGTGCGACCAAGAAATATTGGCGTCTGTTTATCAACGGAGAGCCCTCATCTCTCTGCGCCAACCAGGTCACGCTCAAGAGCGGCGACAAGGCTACGTTTGCCTACACCACCGATAAATCGCTCATGCCCGATCCCGACAAGATTGTCGTGGACCCGAGTGCGACGACTCCTGATTGGGATGCCGAGTGGGCCGGCTACGGTAACAGCGGCAACGGTACGTCCGTTACGGACGCCAAGACGCCTGCGCAGGCCGCCGGTCTTAAGTGGGCCTTCGATTGGAAGGCCGAGTCTGGTCAGCAGTATGCCAACTGCAGCGAGCCTGTCATTGCTAACGGTTTTGTGTACATCGCGACCGAGAACGAGCTCATTAAGATCGATTCGTCCACGGGCAAAAAGGTTGCCTCTGCGCCGCTTGCCTCCAAGGTGAGCTATACCTCTCGTCCGATCTATACCAATGGCCTTATCATCGTTCCGCTCAACGGCGGTGCGGTCCAGGCGATTACTGCTGACAAGCTGATCTGCAAGTGGCTAACGCCTGGTTTGACGGACTTGACGCAGAGCTCCTGCACCGTCGTTTCGGACGGCGAGTACGTCTATGTAGGCTCGGTCGATATTTCGTATGACGAGAATTACAACGCGACCTACGGCAACGGCTCCTTTGCGCGCATTAAGATTGCCACGGGCGAAGTTTCTTGGCAGAACATCGACCCTGCCGAGGGCTATTACTGGACTGGTGCGGCTTTGACGGATAAGTATGCCATCGTTCCTACGAGCGCGGGCACGCTTAAGTGCATTGATAAGACGACGGGCGATGTCGTTTCGACCATGAAGCTCGGCGCTGTCGCAAATGCCGATTGCATTGCCGATCCGTCCAATGGTTCGACCTTCTATCAGATGACGCACGACGGAATGCTCCATGTGATTTCGCTTTCGGCAAAGGGCGTGCTGAGTGAACAGAAGACGGTTGATCTGGGCCTTACGAATAATCTGAGCGCCCCTGCGGTGTCTGGTGACAATCTGATTGTCGGCGGACAGACGGCTACTGGCTCTGCTCTGGTTCTCTATAACCTGAAGACGGGTAAGACCACGATGGTCGCTGCTGCCGACGGCAAGGCGCTGCCGGCTGGCCTCAACGGTATTGCTGCTACTCCGCTGGTGAGTGTTCAGGGCGGCAAGACCTATGTGTACTTCACCGTTAACAGCGCGGATAGCAAGGATTACGTCAGCTACTCTGCTGGTGGTGGCGTGTATCGCTATACGCTCGGCGACGCAGAGGCGACGCAGATTTATGATGCGGCTGGCCATTACCAATACTGTGACTCTCCGGTCATTGCCGATGCTTCTGGCAACCTCTACTACATCAATGATTCGGGCACGCTGTTCAAGCTCGGGGCTGTTGAGTCTTGGACGGTTGCCTTTAATTCCAACGGCGGGTCTGCTTGCGACACTAAGTTTGTGGCTACGGCCGACGGCAAGCTGGTCAAGCCGGCCGATCCGACGCGCGATGGCTACACTTTCGGCGGTTGGTTCACCGATGAGACTTGCGCGCAGGCGTATGACTTCAGTATGCCGGTGACGGCCGATCTGACGCTGTATGCCAAGTGGACCAAGAATGCCACCAACCCTGGCGGCAATGGCGGTTCTGGCACTAATGGTGGCAACGGTGGCGCTGGCAACGGTTCCGGTGCTGGCACGGGTTCCGGCTCCGGCACGAAGGGCCAGCAGGCCGGCGGCGCTATCGCCCCGGGTCATAAGCCGACGACCAAGACGACGGTGTCGACCAAGACCGAGACCAAGGACAACAAGTCCGACAAGAAGGACACCGATAAGTCCGATAAGAAGGACGAGAAGAAGTCTGACAAGAAGTCTGACAAGAAGGACAACAAGTCCGACAAGAAGTCCGATTCCAAGTCCGATACGGGTGCTGCTTCCACGACCACTGCTAAGAAGTCCTCTAGTGCCTCCGAGCAGGAGACTGGCACCAACCCGCTCGCCATTGTTGGCGTTGCCGCCGGCGTCATCGGTCTCGCCATCGTTGGCGTGTTCGTGTTCACCAAACGTCGGTAGGTGAGGGCTGTGTCCAATAAATCCAAGGACGCTGACCCCAAGCAACCAGATTCCTCGTTCATTCAGTTCGACGATGCAAAGCAACAGGGCGCCGCTTCGGCGGCGTCCGCCCCTCGTCGCAAGACGCTCCTCGGCGTCCTGACTGCCGCGTGCACCATTCTGATCGTCGTCTCGCTGGGTTTCGTCCATCCTTCCGAGAGCGGTGCCTGGTCCATCGACTGGATCATTCAGACCGTGACGGGGGAGAGCGTCGTAACCAAGGACACCAAGGTGTCTGGCTCGACTACGACTTCGGGCGAGGCCAGTTCCAAGGATTCTAAGTCATCGAATGACTCAAAAGACGAGTCCAAGCATTCTGATGAGTCCAAGTCCAAGGACGATTCCGAGTCTTCAAACAAGGAATCGGACAAGAACTCGGATAGCAAGAAGTCCGAGGACCAGGACGGCAAGAAGTCTGGCGACAAATCCGCTGCCCAAAATACGGGAGCCGGTGATACTTCCAATGCGTCTGGCGGTGCTTCTTCGGGCGGTGGCCAGTCGTCTGATGGAGCCTCATCCTCTAATGGTGGAAACGCCTCCTCGGGCAGCCAGAGCGGCTCGCAGGAGTCCAGCTACGTAACAGTGACGGTTTCGGTTACATCGAGCGCTGTGGGCAATCCTGTGTCTTCTGGTGGCACCTTTACCTTTAACGAAGGCGCTACCGTCTACGATGCCCTGTGCGCGCTGGGCCTTTCTGTCAACGCACATGGCTCGTCGTACGGCACGTATGTTTCTGCGATTGGTGGTTTGGCCGAGAAACAGTACGGCGGCACGAGCGGCTGGATGTACTCCGTCAACGGCACAACGCCTATGACGGCCTGCAGCAACTACATTCTCTCCAACGGCGACAACGTGGTCTGGTATTACGTTACAGGCTAGAGGCTTCGACATAGCGCGCCAGACGGGCGGTTCCGACAGACATCCGGGCCGCCCGTTTTTCATGCGAATGGGATTGGGTCGCCGGGTCTCTCGGCAAACAAAAAACCGGTTGGAATGGGAATTCCAACCGGTTATACATTCAAGCAAATAGCGAATCGACTACGACCGTGCGCCCTCGAGGAAGAAGCGGCGGCTGAAGTAGTTGTACCAGGTGACGAGGAACGTGGCGATGGCCTTCATGGCCTGGTAGCCGATGCTCAAAAACGTGACGCCCACAAACATGTACAGGTCGTTGAGGCCCAGGCCGATCACCGACAGGATGGTGAAGATCGTGAACTCGCGCTTGCGGCTCATGCCCTCGCGATGGTCGAACACGTACTTCATGCTGAGCCAGTAGTTGACCACGACGGACGTGGTAAACGAGACCGTGGTGCTCATCAAAAAGTCGAGGTGAAACAGCTCGACGAGCGCAATGAGCATACCCCAGTCGATGCCAAAGGAGATAAGACCCACGACAGCGAACTTGAGGAACTGCTTGGTATGAGGTTGTGCCAGTGCCTTGCGCACGTAATCACATCCAATGCGTTGATGAATCGAGCAGAGGATACTTTAGAGCTTTTGCAAGGGAAACGTAAGGTCCTTGCCAAGAACTATACGAACTCGCCAAATTTTCAAGAGCTAATCCGCAAACGTTGAAAATTTGCCCGTATACGAGCAAAGCCCACGAACGACACAGCGCTCGACGTGCGTCATCCGTGGGCATCGTAAAGCTGTAAGGTTGCGAGTTACTTGGTCTCGTCGCCTTCCAGGAAGATCTTTCGGGTCACAAAGTTGTAGACCATGACAAGCGCGGTGGCGCAGATCTTGGCGATATTGGCCTCGAGTCCCAGACCGGCGTTGAGTGTCAACACGATAGCGTCGTTGAGTACCAGGCCGATCACGGACAGCACGACAAAGATAATGAACTCGCGGCGGCGGCTCATGCCCTCCTTGTGCGCAAACACGTACTTCATGCTGGCGAGGTAGTTAAAGATGAGTGAGATGATAAAGCCGCTGGTGTTGGCGATTAGGATGTTGAGGCCCAGACCGTAGTGGAGCAGATTCATAATGCCAAAGTCGATGACCGTGGCAATGACACCGACGACGCCAAATTTCATGATCTGCGCAAGGAGCTTTTGCATGGTACCTGCCTTAAGCTGGCGCCGAAGCGCCGCGGGGATGACAAACTTAGCAAGTTTAGCCAATCCCCACGGGTGGAGCTAGGCGCGCTCCTCGATAGCACCGTTTCTATATGCATCGAGCAGCTGGCGCAGGTCCTGGATCTGGCTGCGGATCTTGACACCGGAATCGGTGTCGCTCACCATGCGGCGACGGTCTGCTTGGTCAAAACGATTGGTCTCGCTCTCGATGTCCACGTTGCGTGTGAGTGCCTCGGCAACCGTCGTAAAGGCCCGGTGCGACTTGAGGCGGCAGCCGCGCGAGCTCGAGATGAGCGTATAGCCGGCGATACCCGTCTTGGGATGGTAAGCGCGGCAGAAGCCGCCATCGATGACCAGCAGCTTGCCCTTGGCGCGGATGGGCTGCTCGCCCTTGGTGGTTTTAACGGGCGTGTGGCCGTTGATGATGTGACCGGTCGGTGAGCATGCCATGGGCGCGACGCCAAACTCGCGCATGATGTCATCGCAGACCGAGGGCGACTTGGTAAGCGTAAAGTACGGGTCCATCGGCTCGACCCAGGTGCTCTTATCGGCGATATAGGCGCGCTCAAAGGTACGCACCAGGCGTCCGCTGGCGGGTGAGTTAAAGCCAATCCACAGGTACCACATCCAGTCGAGGGCGTCGCGGTCGCCCACGCGCCAAGCGCGGCGGGCGATGTGGTCGCAAAAATCGAGATAATCGCGGCCAGCGTGCCAGGTGCCCAGGCAGTTCATGCTGCTAAAAGTGCCGTCTTCGTTGAGCGGCACGCAGCCATGGAACAGCAGGTTGCCGTTGGCGACCTTGTACATCGAGCCGTGGGAATAGAGGAAATCGATATGGCGATGCAGGTGATCGGCGGTGACAAACTCGGACACGAGCTTGTCGATGATGTGCTGCTCCTCGGGCGTGAGCGTATAGGGGTCCGCCGGGTCGACGGTGGGGAAGTCGTTGGTCGTGAGCGGCCACACGCTGCCGTCGGCGAGCGTGACCGTGCCGGTGTCGTGTTCGATCTTGTCGAGTAACAGGCGGTCGGTCATGTCGAACTCGGGATGGCGCTGGATAATCTGGCCCTCGAGCTTAAAGAGCAGCACGTTGATGGCCTTGATCAGCGGGGTGATGGACTCACCGGCGGTGTAGGTGGCATCTGCAAAGGCGACAAGCTCACGCAGCGAGATGCCGTAGTCGTTCTCCAGGATCTCGTAATTGTCGTAGCGTAGGTTGTTGCGCAGCACCGTGGCGATGCAGGCGGGCTCACCGGCCGCAGCGCCCATCCACAGCAGGTCGTGGTTGCCCCACTGGATGTCGAGTGAATGGTAGGTGAGCAGACGGTCCATAATCTTGGCCGCGCCGCCGCCGCGGTCGAAGATGTCGCCCACCAGGTGCAGGTGGTCGACGGCCAGGCGCTTGATGAGCGAGGCGAGCGACTCGATAAAGTCGTCGGCGCTTGCGGTCTCCAGGATGGACTCCACGATGCGCTCGTGATAGCGCACGCGATAGTTGTTCTCATCCGGATGCGTGTGTAGCAGCTCGTCGATGATGTAGGCGTAATCGCGTGGGATGGCCTTACGAACCTTGGAGCGGGTGTAGCGGCTTGAAAGCGAACGAGCGACCATGATGAGCTGGTCAAGCATCGTTTTGTACCAGGTGGGCGAGTCCTCGCGCTGGCTGCGGACCAGCTCGATCTTCTCGTGCGGGTAGTAGATGAGCGTGCACAGCTCGCCCTTTTCGTCAAAGGTGAGCGTGTCGCCAAAAATCTCGTCGACATGCTCGCGCACGACGCCCGAGCAGTTGTTGAGGATGTGCATAAAGGCTTCGTACTCGCCATGCACGTCGCTCATAAAATGCTCGGTGCCCTTTGGCAGGTTGAGGATGGCCGAGAGATTGATGATCTCGGTAAACGCGGATTGCTCGGTGGGAAATTGTTTCGACAGCAGACGCAGATACTTGAAGTCTTGCGGATTGCGATCGAATGCGACCATGAAACACCTTCCGATGGGGTTGGTAAAACTGATAAACAGCGTCAAACGTTTATCAGTATGCGCCGCTTTTGTTTCGATTGGGGGTGGGAGGTCGAATTGTTGGCCGAACGGTTTGGTAAATCGATTTAGTTGAGGTAGATATGGCGGTTGGGTGGAGACGACAGAAGGTGTTTTCTCAGATATTTATGCGTGGGGTCGGTGGAGACGATGGTGGTAAAGATGTTCGCTATTATTGGTTCGATTTGGTAAATAGTGGACATATGTACCGTATATAGGCTCACTGTGCGATAATTTGCGCAGCAATGAGTAAGGAGCCTCATATGAGTGATTTTGTCCTGACCTGTGAATCCGCCGCCGATCGAACTCGGGAGTTCTTTGAATCGCGCAATATCCCTGTCGTGTGTTTTCATTACGAGATCGACGATGTTGTCTATACGGACGATCTGTATCAGTCGATTACGCCGGACGAGTTTTTTGCCCAGATATCCGCGGGCGCCATGCCCAAGACGTCTCAGGTGAGCGTGGGTGAGTACGAGGAGTTTTGGGAGCCGCTTGTTGCCGAGGGTAAAGACGTGCTGCACCTGACGTTGTCGTCGGGTATTTCGGGTACGTATGGCTCGGCTTGCGTTGCGGCGCAGATGCTCGCCGATCGCTATCCCCAGGGCGGCAAGGTGCGCGTCATCGATTCGCTGGCGGCGTCTTCGGGCTTTGGCCTGCTGGCGGAATGTGCCGCCGACGTGCGCGATAGCGGGGCTTCACTCGACGAGACGGCTGCCTGGATCGAGGAGCACAAGCTCAACCTGCACCACTGGTTCTTCTCGACCGATCTGTCGAGCTACCTGCGCGGCGGTCGCATTTCGGCTGCGAGCGCGATCATCGGCACGGCGCTTAAGATTTGCCCGCTTATGACGGTCGATTGCGAAGGTGGGCTGTCGCCACGTGAGAAGATTCGCACTAAGAAGCGCGCGATTTCCGAGATGGCTAAGACCATGTTGGCACACGTGCAGGACGGTGCGGATTATTCGGGTAAGTGCATCATGTCGCACTCGGCGTGCCGCGAGGATGCCGAAGCAGTTGCGGCGCTGATCGAGGAACAGATTCCGCAGCTTAAAGGCAAGATTGAGATCAATAACATCGGTACTCTGATTGGCTCGCATACCGGACCTGGTACGGTGGCGCTCTTCTTTATGGGCGACAAGCGCGTGGATTAGTTTGCCCCATCACATCGCTGCATGATTGCTCAAACGAAAACGGCCCGCCTCACGTTTGTGTGGGGCGGGCCAGGATGTTTTGCTAGCGTTTCTTTCCGCGGAAGAAGAAGCCGTGCAGTGACGGCTTGAGGCCGCGGTTGGCGCGATGCTCCTCGACGCGCTCGTGGATCGAAGCGACGCGCTCGATGACTTCGTCGGGAATCGGCACGTCGGGATTCATGTTCTCGACCTGGCTGACCTCGGCGGCGGAGACCTGGTCGATAATGGGCACATCGTCGTGCGAGATGACAGGTGTGGCGTCTTCCTTCATCTTGCGATAACGCTGCATCATGTCGGTCTGTAGCTGCTGGGCCGAAGGCGGCGTCCAGATGATGGCGTTGGCGCCGGCGGCGATGGTTTCACGGATGCTCTCTGGCGTTTTGCCGCCCGGCGCGATGAGCGGCAGGTTGGGATAGTGCTCGCGCAGCTCGCGCAGGACCTGGGGCGTGTTCTTGCCGGCCGCGATGTTGAGGATCTTGGCTCCGGCGCGCACTTTGGCGTGAGCATCGTCGTCGCAACGTACGACCGTGGCGATGACGGGGATGTCGGCGATGTTGGTGATGTGCTCGATCATTTCGGCAGTGGCAGGGGAGTTGACCACACAGCCCGCCGCGCCCTGCATCTCGGAGACGGCTGCCATCTGTACGGAGCGCTTACCGGTCGTAGTTCCGCCGCCCACGCCTACAAAGACCGGGCACTCGGCAACGGTCAACAGCGCCTGCGTAATGGCCGGCTGTGGCGTGAAGGGGTAAACGGCAAAGACGGCATCGGCGTTGGAGTTGCGGATGACCGCGACGTCGGTGGTGTAGATAAGCGACTTGATGCGACGACCGAAGAGCGTAAAGCCGCTGGCCTCCTCGATCTCATCGGGCATGCGGAGAGCCGCCTTGCGCAGACGCCCGTCGATGGGCAGCGGCTCCATGGGCAAAAGGCCGTTGGGAGTTACGGCCACCTGGGGCTCGGTAAATTCGTCTGCAAGTTCTACCTCGGAGAAGTCGACCGAGGCGACAATGTCCTCGTGAACCTCGGCGGGAACATCGATGGGGGCTTGGTCGTTTGCCGTGACTGACGTGTCGAAGGAGCTGGTGCCGACAAAGGCGTCGACGCGCTCGTTTAGGTCGTTGAGGGTATCCATGGAGGCTCGATTCTATGTGATGACGGCCGGCAGGGTGCCGGCAGCATTGTACTTGCTAAATCGTTTGACGAGTTGATTTTTCCCCGCCGTGCCATCCGTTAGACCGAAGGGCCGGCGAACGTGAAGGAGCTGTGGTGGCGGGGATCGAGGTGCTATCTTGAAAGTCCCGTTTAAAAGAGAGGTGACGCGGTATGGAATTGACAGCAATGTTTGGCTCGATTGGCCTGTGTGTGGGCGCAATTGTTGCCGCCGCGGTCATCTACTTTGTGGTCACGGCCATTAAGGGCAAAAGGGCCGAACGCAAGGAGCGCACGATGCTTAAACAGCATCGCGACCAGCAGGGCAAACGCGCACGGAGATAGCTTGTTGAGTTTTGGATCCGTGCGCTAACTGCGTTTTCGGATCAGGGCAATGTAGAAGCCCTCAAAGTCGCGGCTGGGCGGAATGGTGAGCGTGCCGGGCAGGCCGTTGGCGATGGCCGATACCTGACCCGCGGCAATGGCTTCGGTCAGGGCGTTGGACTCGATGCGCGGCTCCTCACCAGCTTCCTGGGCGCGGCGTGCCTCACTTTCGCTCGGCGTGCCATCGAGGGGGATAAGCTCGCAGTCCATGTGCTTGTCGAGGGCCTCTTGCAGGGCGTCCTCGTTTTCCTGCGGCATAATCGAACAAGTCGAATAGACGAGCGTGCCGCCCGGTTTGAGGGCTCCCATGGCGCGGTCCAGAAGTGCTCGCTGCGAGCGGGCGCACCTGCTCAGCAACTGCTCGGTGAGGCCGCGCAGGCTCTTCTCGTTGCCGCTGACGACTGTGCCCGTGCCGGTGCAGGGAGCGTCGAGCAGGATACGGTCAAAGCGGAAGAACTCGTCGAGCTCGCGTGCGTCGATGCGCATGACGGGCACGTTTTTTGCGCCTTGGCGGTGGAGGTTGGCTTCGAGCTTCTCGGCGCGGGGAATGCTCATCTCGCAGGCGGTGAGGTGTGCCTGGCCCTGGGTGAGGGCGGCGATCTGCGTCGTCTTGCCGCCGGGGGCCGCGCACATGTCCAGGATGTCCTCGCCGGCCTGGGCGCCCAAGACCAACGGCGGCATCATGGACGACAGACTTTGCAAGTAGATCTTGCCGTCGCGGTAGATGTCGAGGTCCCACAGGTCGGAAACCTGGGCCTCGGGCAGGATGGAAGCGTCCGGGTACCATGCGACGGGGCGGTGGGCGATGCCGGCGGCATCGAGCGCCGCGGCGATGTCCTCGGCGGTTGCCTTGAGCGTGTTGGCGCGCAGCGTGACCGGGCGTGTGGCCGCGGCGCCGAAGCCCTCGATCATAAGCTCGGCATCGGCGGGCGCATAGGCGCCGGCGACCGTGTCGACCATAAAGCGCGGCAGGTCGGCGGCGCAGGGAAGGGCGGCAAGCTGGTCGGAAAGCTCGGTGGCGGCAAACTGCCTGAGCTTGAGCTCGGCCTTGACCTGCTTTTTCTGCTTACGACGACGCGGCTTGGACATCCGTCTTTCCTTCCCATTCCATTACATGTCGAGTGTTTAGTACTGGCTCTCGTGCTTGCTAAAGAAGTCGAAGCGCGGGGGCAGCGGCTTCACGCGGTGCTCGCCGGGCTTCTCGCCCAGGATCTCCACGAACTCGTCCGTGGAGGCAAAGATGTTATCCCAGCTAAAGAAAGCGACCGGGTCGACGTCGAAGTACTCGCAGATGAGCTCGCAGCCGGCCGGCACAATACCGTGCATCAGGACGGTCGCCACGCGCAGCTCGGTAAAGGCGTCGACAAGGGCCTGCGTCATCGCGGCGTTTGCTGGCTTGCCTTCGAGCTTGTTGGCGGCCTTGGAAGCGTCGCTCCAGCGCTTGTTGGCGGCGCGCAGGTAGTCGTCGCACACGGCAAGCGCGCGGTGCGTCTCGAACTTGTACATGGCCTGCTCAAAGGCGAGGGCTGCCTGCTGGGCGGCTTCGACCACGGTGTCAGAAGCGGCACCGGCGGGGATGCAGCCGTTGCGGTAGGGGCTCTCGTCGCCTTCCTTGACGGCGACGCCGTAGAAGCAGCTGCGGGCCAGACGGTTGAACACGCCGGTCAGCAGCGCGCTCTCCTTAAGGGCCGGGTCGATAACGCGCTTGTCGTCGCAGGCGCGTACCTCGTTGCCGTCCTTGTCCTTGCCGGTCACACGCGTGTCGTATGCCTTGGGGCTAAAGCTCACCGGCTTTTCGGATAGGCCGAGCGACAGCCAGTGCGCGCGCATCTGCTCGCAGGTGTAGTGGTTGAGCAGGTCGTCTGCCGGCGGGGGAGGCGTCTGCGAGGACGAGCTGGCCTTTTTGCCCATGTAGAGCAGGTGGTAGCAGGCGCTGACGGTGCTCTGCGTGAGGTCCCAGCCCAGGGCCTCCCACATGGCGGTCTGCGCGATGCAGTAGAAATAGATGTTGTCCTGACCGATGAACTGATAGATCTGCGCGTCGTCAGAGCACCACCAGTCGCGCCAATCGAGCGAGCTGTGCTGGTAGGTGGGTGCGGGGACCTGCGTGGAATCGGCGGCGGGCTTGCCCATGAGGGCGGCGTCCTGGGCGGCGACACCCTCGGTCACGCCGGCGGCGCGGGCGTCGCGGGCGAGTACGGTGCGGGTGTAGCTGATGGGCGCCCACAGGCTCTCGGGCCAGCACCAGCAGGTGACGTCGGAGACGCCATCGACCTCGGGCACCGGAACGCCCCAGTCGATGTTGCCGGTGATGCGGAAGGGCACGAGCGCCTTGCCGCTGCGGAAGCGCACGCCGCCGTTGGCGAGCACCGCGTGGGCGTCGTCGCGCTCTTTCCAGCTGGGGAAGGTGACGGTAAAGCTGCTCTTGTTGCCCTCGGGCTCCAGCACGGTGTGCTCGGGGAGCTGGTCCTCGACGGCATCGAAGGCCTCGCGGAACTTGTTCTGGATGTAGAGCTGAGCCGGCAGCAGCCACTCCTCCATGGTCTTGGAGACCACGGAGCGAACCTGCGGGTTCTGGGCGAGCTTGGCGGTGTAGGTTTTCATGAAGTCGAGGTAGGCCGGCAGGTCAAAGTAGAGATTGTCGACCGGACGCAACTCGGGCACCTCGCCGGTGAGCTGGCTTTTGGGCGCGATGAGCTCCTCGGGCTCAAACTGGTGGCCCAGATCGCACTCGTCGGCATAAGCCTTCTCGGACTTGCAGCCCTGGATGGGGCAGCGGCCGATGACCTGGCGGCCGTTGAGGAATGTGCCGGCCTTGGCGTCGTAGAACTGCAGCGTGGAGCGCTTGGAGATGGTGCCCTGCTCGTGCAGGCGCTCGATAATCTCGGCAGTCACCTCGTTGTGGATCTGGGCCGCCGGCTCAAGGCCCGAGCCGCCGTAGATATCGCAGCTGATGTTGTAGTTGTTGAGGGTCGCGGCCTGGCGGGAGTGATTGGACTCGACATACTCGCCGATGGACTTATCGTAGCCTTCGTTCTCCTTGAGCTTGCGGTAGCTCTCCATGATGGGCGAGCCGTAGCAGTCGGTGCCCGAGGTGAAGATGACGTTTTCGCGGCCCAGGCGGTCGCGCAGGAAGCGGGCGAAGAAGTCGGCCGGGACAAAGACGCCGCCAACGTGGCCAAAGTGAAGGCCCTTGTTGCCGTAGGGCTCGCCGGCGGTAACGATGGCGCGGCGAGGCCAGCTGGGACGGTCGTTCATGGAGTATTTGGATGCCATGGGACTCCTTCGCATATTGTAAGAGCGCAGCCGGGCACGGGGTTCGGCGGCGCGGTGGTCAATTCGTGCATATCGTTCGACATTATCGCACATGCGGACGGGTACGTGGCAGGGGCGCTATCCTAAGATGCTATGAATGAGATTTCCAACATACATGCGTTTGAGGACGAGGATTTTCTGCACGCCTGCTTTGTGTGGGGGATGGTCGTAGTCGGCGTGTTTGCCGTGTGCCTGGTGCCGGTGTTTATGCTGCTGGGCGGGCCTGCAGACTTGGATGCGGCTGACGCGGGCGGCTGGACGGCGGTCTTGGGCTGGATAGTCGGCTTGGCTGCGGTCTCAATGGCGTCGTTTGCCGTGCACGAGCTGGTGCATGCGGTGTTTTTTAAGCTGCTGGCGCCTGCGGGCGCGCATGTGACCTTTGGCGCGAATCGTGAGACGGCGATGATCTATGCCTGCGCCGAGGGCGTTGTGTATTCGCGCCGGCGGTATATGGCGGTTTGCCTGGCGCCGACGGTTGTTGTGACGGCGGCGTTTGCCCTGGGATTTGCGTTTTCTGGGTATCCGCTGCTGTGCTACCTGGCGGCTGGTTTGCACCTTTCGGGATGCACGGGCGACTGGTATTACGTGCGGACGATCCTGCGCGACCGCCGCATTGCCGCCTGCGAGGACACGTCCTTTGGCGTGCGCTTTTTTGGGTGAGGAGATGTCGATGAAGTCGTTGTTGCTGCATGCGTGCTGTGCACCATGCTCGCTTGAGCCGGTTCGCCTGCTGCGCGAGGAGGGGTTTGAACCCACGATCTGCTGGACCAACCCCAATATTCAGCCGCGCGATGAATGGCAGCGCCGCCTGGACGAGCTGCGCCGGTGGTGTGCCGACGGCGGCATCGAGCTCATTGAGGCCGGGGAGGACCGCGAGCGTTGGGAGACCGGCGTGGCCCCGCTGGGCGCCGATCGACCCCGTCGTTGTCGCGCGTGCTATGCCCTGCGCCTGGCCGAGGCGTGCCGCGTGGCCCAGGAGCACGGGTTTGAGTTTGTGGGTACGACGCTCGCCGTCTCGCCGTATCAGCTGTTCGATACCTGTAATGACGTGCTTGAGCGCTTGGCAGCGGCACATGGGCTCACCCCGGTCATTCGCGATTTTCGCCCGTATTACCCCGAGGCCACGCGTCGTTCGCGCGAGCTTGGCATGTATCGGCAGAACTACTGTGGTTGCCGCTTCTCGGCCGTCGAGGCGGCCATGGACCGCGCCCGCATCCGCGATGAGCGTAAAGCCGCCAAAAAGTAGTTCATTTGGGGCGTTAGCCTGCTAGGATGTAGAGCGGACTTTAGCTATATAAGGAGAATCCGACGTGTCTATGCGTACCGATGATTTTGACTATAACCTTCCTGAGGAACTGATTGCCCAGGCTCCTGCCGAGCCGCGTGACTCCTGCCGCCTGCTGGTGGTGGATCGCAAAGGCTCCCAGGCAGGAACGCCGCTGGAGCATGGCGGCACCGTCGAGCACCGCATCTTCCGCGACATCATCGACTATATCGAGCCGGGCGACGTGCTCGTCATCAACAAGACGCGCGTGATGCCGGCCCGCCTGATCGGTCGCAAATCGGGCTCGGGTGGCGTGGTCGAGACGCTGCTGCTCAAGCGCCGCGAGGATGTTGACCCGCTGGGCCATGTTTGGGAGTGCTTGGTCAAGCCGGGCAAGCGCCTGAAGCCCGGTGCCCAGATTGAGTATCGCGCCGGTGGCGCCCATGCGCCCGAGGGGGCTCCCGTGGTGCTGATGGCCGAGGTCATCGACTTTGTCACCGATAGCCGCGGCGGTCGTCTGGTGCGTTTTGAGCCGGCCGGTTGCAATGCCGCCGGTGACCCGCGCACGCTCGACGAGGCCATCCATGCTGCCGGCCACGTGCCGCTGCCGCCTTACATTACCGATTACGAGGGCGATCCCGAGAAGTACCAGACCGTCTACGCCATGAAGGAGGAGCACTCGGCTGCCGCTCCTACGGCGGGTCTGCATTTTACGCCCGAGCTTATGGCCGCTATCGAGGCCAAGGGTGCGAAGTTTGCCGCCGTCGAGCTCGAGGTGGGCATCGATACCTTCCGCTTGGTGGAGGAGGACGACCCTACGCAGCACGTCATGCACACCGAGCGCTACCACGTGTCGCAGGAGGTTGTCGACGCCGTGCATAAGGCGAAGGCCGAGGGACACCGCGTGATCGCCGTCGGCACCACCGCCGTTCGTTCGCTCGAAAGCGCCTTTGACGCGGACGCGCCGGTGTCCGATCCGGCCGTGACGGCGCGCTATTTTGAGGGTCGTGAGGACGGCGCCGACACGCTCGGCCGCGGTGACATCGTGGTGCGCGAGAACGCGACGACGCAGCTCTACCTCATGCCCGGCTCGACCTATCACGTGGTCGACGCGCTGATCACGAATTTTCACGTGCCGCGCTCTACGCTCATGATGCTCGTGAGCGCGCTTGCCTCCCGCGACCAGATCATGGATGCCTACGCCGCCGCCATAGAGGAGCGCTACCGCTTCTTCAGCTTTGGCGACGCAATGCTCATTTGTTAGTTACGCGGTTCTACGAACCGCGTAACCAGTTGACGCTGCAAACGCCCCTAAGCGGCAATCTGACGTTCAATCGTCGGGCATGACCAGAAGGTCAATGCCCTCCTCTTTCACGTCACCTTGCTCGCTTAGGGGTGTTTTCGCTGACTTTGCCAAAGCATCGGCAGGTACTCATTGGGGACGTACTTAAATGAGTGCCTGCAGAATGAGAGTGGATAATCTCCCGTTTTTGGCCTGCTTGGGGGCTCAAAGTGGGAGATTATCCACTCTCGTCATTGGGCTAGTCGTTGGGGACGTTCTTGTTTGACTAGTCGTTTAAGAACGTCCCCAATGACTACTTGCTTGCGAACAGCCAGACTAGGATGATCGCCAGGATTGCGGCGACGATGCAGACGATGGCGCCGGTGAATTTGATGCGTGAGTCGCGGGTGCGCTCTCGTACGTCATCCTCGGTAGCCTCGAGCTGGGCCACTTCGCGCTCGGTTTCGGCGTGTTCGGCTTTGTCTCGGGCCAAGGATCCTGCAAGCGACTCAGTGATCTCTGGGTGGTCGTGCACCTCGGTCGCCTGTTCGATGATCGACTGTGCATGTGCGGCATCTGCTTGGGCGTTGGCGATGGTCTGCTCCTGGTCGCGGCGTGCCTTGTCCTCCGCGGCGATCTTCTCGCGCAGTTCGCGCTGACGAGTCGCGGCGGCAGTCTTCGCCGTCTGCAACTCGTCGCGCGCGGCATCGGCTTCGGTCGTCACGGCTTGGTGCGCGCGTTTTGCGTCGGCGATAGGGGCTTGAGCCTGCTCGACGGCCTGCTCGGCTGCGGCAAGTGAATGCTCAAGGTCGGCGGTGATGCGCGGGACATCTTCTTCGGCTTTACGCAGGGCATCTGCCGTGTCGGAAATCTGCATCGAGAGCTCGCTGGTGCGCACCGTATAGTTGGCGGGATTTGCCGAGGGATTGCGTTGCAGCTCGGCATACTCATGACGCAGTGTCTCGAGCTGGGCGCGCGTGGCGTCGACGGTTTGTTGTGCGGCGGCAATGCCGGTGTCTCGCTCTGCCTTCACCTTGTCGCGGATGCGCTTGGAATCCTCAAGACGTCGAACGAGGCGGTTGCCGGTCTCGCGCGAGCTCGCCTCGCGGGCCTCCACGGCATCGAGCGTGGCCTTCAGACGGAGCTCAGTCGCGTCATCCTCTGTCTTCATTTGTTCGAGCTGACCCTTGAGCTTTGTCGCTTTGGAGGCGTGGGCATCACGGTCAATCTCGGCGGCCGCTGCAGTCTTTTGGGCCGTGGCAATCGCCTGGCGCTGGTCGGCGACGATCTGGTCGTAGCGGCCTGCGATATCCTGGCGCGTCTCGAGTTCCTCGGCCTGATCGGCAATGCGCTGCTCAAGTTCGGCCAGGTGGGCGCGGGCATCGGCAAGTGCCTTTTTCGCGGCGTTCATCTCGCGCATGGCCGAGGCGCCCTGGGCGATAAAGGTGCCCACGGCGTTCGCAGTGTTCGAGACAGCGGTCCCCAGATCGCGGCTCGCGGCGGAGGAGTGCGGGGCGGTCGGGCGAGCGGTGTCGGCAGCGTCCGCATCGGCAGCCTGCGGCACGACGATATTGCCGGTACCGCCCTCGATCACAGAAAAGCCTGCTGCGTGCGGGTCGACCGCATCGGCGCCAATCGTGGGATGCTCGAGCTGCAGAAACGAGGGCATGGTGCTGCCCTGGTCGGCAACCGGAGTCTCGCCGGGTACGAAGGTCGAGGCTGCCTCGGCGGCCTCCTCTTCCTCGGCGTCAACGTCAGCGTCGGCCACGGCGTCTTTCATCGCTTTGACGGCATCCATCATGGAGTCCATGACGGCGTCGAGCTCTTCTTCCGAAGAAACCTCGATGGGGCCCGCAGCTTGCGGAGCGGCATCCTGTACGGGGTCGTCGTCCTGAGCGGGCGCATCGTCGTTTTGCTCGTCTGCATCTTCGGCGCCAGGGGTTTCCGCCGTAGCGCTTTCGTCCAAGATGGGGTCGTCGAGGTCAATATCATCGCAGGTCACAGCGTCGGCATCTGCAGTGACGTCTGCGGAATCATCAATATGCTGTTGAGTCTGGGGGTCCAGCTCGTCTGTCATAGGTATGTGCTCCTCATCGTTGTTTGTCACCCTATGATAAAGTCTCGCGCCGACTTCCCGCGCGCCGCAGCAAAGTTTCAAAACGTGTTCGATGGCTCGCGTCGATAGCAAAAACTCGCCCACTTTATCCAGTTTTAACTTGACAATCCCTTCGCCGAAAGACGTTGCGCCGTTCGCCTGCCATGGGCTTTATTTTTCACTTGAACCCGCTAAAGTTGCATTTCAGCTTTTGGCGCGTGAAGTTGGATGCGCGCAGTCGACGGGCAGGCCCGTCGCGATTTGAAAGGACTTTATATGGGACTTTTCACTGGTAAGACCGTGATCGTCACCGGCGGTGGCAAGGCCACGCTCAAGGACGGCTCCGCTGGCTCCATCGGCTACGGTATCGATATCGCTTTTGCCAAGGAGGGCGCAAACCTCGTCATTACCGGTCGCAACGTTGCCAAGCTCGAGGCCGCCAAGGAATCCCTCGAGGCCGAGTACGGTGTCAAGGTTCTGCCTGTTCAGGCCGATGTTTCGGCTAGTCAGGACAACGAGGCTGTCGTCCAGAACGTCATCGACAAGGCCATTGAGGAGTTCGGCCGCATCGACGCCGTAGTCAACAACGCTCAGGCCAGCGCCTCGGGCGTGACGATCGCCGATCACACCATGGACCAGTTCAACCTCGCCATTTACTCCGGTCTGTATGCCACCTACCTGTACATGCAGAAGGCCTACCCGCACCTGAAGGAGACCAAGGGCTCCGTGGTCAACTTTGCTTCGGGCGCCGGCCTGTTTGGCAACTATGGCCAGTGCAGCTACGCCGCTGCCAAGGAGGGCATCCGCGGTCTGACCCGCGTCGCTGCCAACGAGTGGGGCAAGGACGGCATCAACGTTAATATCGTTTGCCCGCTTGCTTGGACCGCTGCGCTCGAGAACTTCCAGGATGCCTATCCTGAGGCGTTCAAGGCCAACGTCCACATGCCGCCGGCTGGCCACTACGGCGACGTCGAGAAGGAAATCGGCCGCGTTGTCGTTCAGCTCTGCGGTCCCGACTTTAAGTATATGAACGGCGAGACCGTCACCCTCGAGGGTGGCATGGGCCAGCGTCCTTAGGGGTTCCGCCGTTCTACCGAACGGCGGACCGGCCGACGCTGTGCGGGCCGCATTTGGACAATCTGCCGTTCAATTTCAAGGGCGCGACCAGAAGGTCAGCGCCCTTTCATTTCACGGCACCTTGTCTCAAATGCGACCCGCTCGCTGACGTTGCCAAAATATCGGCGTTGCCGTGGCTGGTAAATAGCTCCACTCATCGGGGACGTACTTAAATGAGTGCCCGCAGAATGAAAGTGGATAATCTCCCGTTTTTGGGCTGTGCTTTGGGCAAAAGTGGGAGATTATCCACGCTCATCCGGTAAGCGTCCAAAAATCCACGCTCATTTGCCGTGTCCCTGCCGTATCCTCCTCGCACCAGTTTCTGTCGAGTCGGTGCTTCTTGCGGGTTGCCCGTATAATGGTTTGCGTATGAACCGCAACCAAGGAGTTCCAGTTTATGGACCAGAACCTTTTTAAATTCGACCTGATCGCCGAGGACCCGACCACGCACGCGCGCGCCGGCGTGCTGCATACCCCGCACGGCGACATCGAGACGCCGATCTTTATGCCCGTGGGCACCAAGGCAAACGTCAAGGGTATTCCCACCGAGACCGTCAAGCAGCTCGGTGCCCAGATCGTGCTTGCCAATACCTATCACCTGTCCATGCGTCCCGGCGAGGACACCATCGCCGAGCTGGGCGGACTGCACAAGTTCATGAACTGGCACGGCCCCATCCTCACCGACTCGGGCGGTTTCCAGGTCTTCAGCCACAACGACGCCGTCAAGCTCACCGACGAGGGCGTGCGCTTTATCGTCAACGATTACGACGGCCGCCACGTGTTCTGGACGCCCGAGGACAACATGGAAATCGCCATGAAGCTCGGCTCCGACATCTGCATGCAGCTCGACCAATGCCCCGGCTATCCTGCCACGCGTGCCTATGTCGAGCGCGCCGTGGAGCTGTCGAGTATGTGGGCCGAGCGCTGCTACAAGGCTCATACCCGTGATGACCAGGCACTTTTTGGCATCGTTCAGGGTGGCATGCATCTGGATCTGCGCCTGCGATCGCTGCGCCACCTGGAGGAGTGCGGCGACTTCCCCGGCTACGGCATCGGCGGCTACTCGGTGGGCGAGGACCATGAGACCATGTTCGAGACGCTGGCGCCGCTGGTTTCCGAGTACATGCCTAAGCACAAGCCGCGCTACCTCATGGGCGTCGGCAACCCTACCACGCTCGTGCGCGGCGTTGGCGTGGGCATCGACATGTTCGACTGCGTGCTGCCGACGCGCACTGGCCGCATGGGTACCGCGTTTTCGAGCGAGGGTCGCCTCAACTTCCGCAACGCGCGCTTTGCGCACGACGACGGTCCCATCGATCCCACCTGCACCTGCCCGGTGTGCACGGGCGGTTACAGCCGTGCGCTCATCCGTCACATGGTCACGCAGAAGGAGATGCTCGGCGGCATTCTGCTGTCGATGCACAACATCTACTACCTGCTCAACCTTATGCAGCGGGCCCGCCAGGCCATTATCGAGGGCCGTTACGGAGCGTTCGTGAGCGACTGGATGAACAGCCCCGCGGCGGTGGACTACTAAGAGCGGCGCGGGCGCTTGCAGAGCGCAGGCAACGGCAAGGGGCGAGCGCCGGCCGGTCATCACGTTCGCTAACACCGTCTGCGCGACCGATGACCGATAGCTTGCAAGCACTTGATGCATCGTGGGTACCATACCGAATAGTTGATGTTCGGGCGGGTGTTTGGCGCATGGCGTCGACCCCGCCCGTTTTTCTTTTTCTCGATAGGAGTACCCATGATTAAGAACGAGAATGTCGAGGGCGAGCCTGCCTACGACGAGACGTACCGCCGCGGCCCCGTGGTCATGCGCGGCCCCATGATTCCTAAGGACAACACCTACGCCAACCTGCTGGCGCCCGAAGATTCGACCGATTGGCTGCACGCCGACCCCTGGCGTGTGCTGCGCATTCAGGCAGAGTTTGTCGATGGCTTTGGTGCACTTGCCGAGCTCGGCCCTGCGGTGACCATCTTTGGCAGCGCCCGTACGCCCAAGACCGATCCGCTCTACAAGGCGGCGCGTACCGTCGGGCGCAAGATCGCGCAACGTGGCGTGGCGGTCATCACCGGTGGCGGCCCCGGCATCATGGAAGCGGCCAACAGGGGAGCGGCGAGTGTCAACGGCAAGTCAGTTGGCCTAGGCATTGAATTGCCGCACGAGCAGGGGCTCAATAAATACGTGAACCTCGGCATGGACTTCCGCTACTTCTTTGTGCGCAAAACCATGTTCGTTAAGTACAGCTCGGGCGCCATCGTATTTCCCGGCGGCTTTGGCACGCTCGACGAGATGTTCGAGGTTCTCACGCTGGTGCAGACGCACAAGGTCAAGCGCATGCCGCTCGTGCTGGTGGGCACCGAGTACTGGCAGGGCCTATTCGACTGGCTCAACGGCCCGGTGATGGATGCCGGCATGATCAGCCCGCTCGATCCGGAGCTTGTGCACATCACCGACGACCTCAACGAGGCCGTCGACATTGCCCTGAGCGGGCTGATGTAGGGTGCTGTGACTGTTGTTATAGTAATGTGAACGGCATACTGATGCTATTTAACATCAGTATGCCATCTAAACTGGGTATACTGATGCAAAAGACGAGGCGAGGAGGTCGCGTATGTCTACTGCAACGGTTAAGCCTACGACGGTTCGCATCGAAGAGGGGCTCAAGGAACAGGCGACTGAGTTCTTGGATACGGTTGGTCTGAGTCTCAATTCGTATCTCAACCTTGCTGTTCGGCAGCTGGTAAATCAGCGAAAGATTCCTTTTGAGATTGTAGGAAGGGCGGAGGTGCCCAACGAGGTGACGAGGCGCGCCATGGTGATCGCCGAGGCTCATGAGCTGGGGATTTTGCCGGACGATAGCCTGTCATTCAATAACGCTGATGAGCTTATGTCATTCCTCGATGAGGAATAGCGATGTTCGAGATTAAAGTCGAGGCTCAATTTAAGGTGGACTACAAACGAACGATGCGCATGCATCCGCAGCTAAAAAGTGAGTTTAAAGCGGCGGTTGCAGAGCTTGTGGCTCATGGGTCACTTCCGGCGGAGTATGGCGCCCACGAGCTCTCAAACCCGGGCGGAAACTACAACGGCCACATCGATTTCCACCTATCCGATGGCTTGGTCGATGTGGTCGTTCTTTATCTTCCCCATAAGACTAACCCAGTGATTAGGCTGGTGAGAATGGGCACTCATCAGGAACTGTTTCAGGGTCCGCTGGGCTGATCGCCGATTTCTAAGTTGCGGTGGAATAGGGATTGATTGGCGGCTAATAAGCCAAAAACAGTCCCTATTTAACCGCAACTGCTGGGGGTACCCCGTTCGTCGCCGCGGCCTCCGGTTCCACTTTTCGCTGAATTTCGCTCAAAAGCTCGGCTGCGACTTCGCTGCTTTTGAAACGAATGCTGCAGTCTTCTTTCTTTGGGAAAGCCAGCAACGGAATAGCTCCGTACCAGACAGTTTCCTCGTCAATCACTGATGCGCACAGGCGTCCTTCGGCTTTGATGAGATAGTTGACGTTCATCTCGGCAAAAATCGCTTTCACGTCATCGCGTGGAGTTGAAGCAATAGAAATCTCAAGGGCAATTCCACGGGTAGCGGCATCCGCGAGTGCAGCGGCGAGCTTTTCAAGGCATGCGGCGGACGCGTAGGGTGCGGCAATAAAAATGCTTTTCGATGCGTTCTCGATGTCATTCGCTAAAGCCTCCACGGCTCTTGCCGACCTAACGAGGATATTTCGATCGTCCTGTCTGTTGTCGTTTGCCGCAAAGACTTTATATCCCAGCTTGGCGTAGGTCTTGAGCCTCTTTTGGTACATGCGCGCGAACATGGGTATCGACAGGTCAACATAGTCGAATATCTCAACCCGCTGTTTGCCCTCGTGGCTTCTGTGTAGCCTACCTGCCTGCTGCGTTATGCTGCCGTCCCAAGATATTGGAGTGGCAATGAGCAAAGTGTCAAGGTAAGACAGGTCGAAGCCCTCGCCCAGAAGACTTTCAGTTGCGACGATGATTCGATGCTCATGCTCAAAGCTGGGAAGACTCTTCAGTATTGCTTTTCTTTCTTTGGCGTCGATTTCTCCGGTTAAGAGTATGGGTTCGTGTCCACGGCTTTGAAGTAGCCTGCATAGCTCTTCGGCATGTTTTTTCCTTTTGGATAGCACAAGCGGATGTCGACCGTTTGACGCGGTCTCGAGGGCATCGTCGACAATTGCTTCGTTTCTCGCTGTGTGCGCACACAGGAGATCGAGAACTTGATTAAAGGACGCCCCTGGTTCGTAGGCGGGTAGTCGAACTCCGGTAAAACGCGGCCTAACAACGCGCTGAATTCCCTGTTGGATTGCTTGCGTTTTTGGATCAATGACATGGCGAAGCGGGCCGCAGAGCATTGAGAGTGCTCGCGTGAGTCCGTCCGAGCGTTCGGGCGTCGCGGAAAGGCCGTATACATATTTGGCTGGAGCGGATTTGAGGACGAGCTCAAGCTGTGGCGCGGCTGCATGGTGACATTCATCACAGATGATGAGGCCGTAATCACGAACGAACTCCTTGGCTATTGGTTCTCCGGTCTGGGGGTCCTTGCTGGACAAAGACTGGAATGAAGCAATGTCGATGAGATGGCTTATGGCGGTTTTGCCTCCTCCGATTTGGCCAATGAGCGGAGGCTGCCTTTTACTGATTCGTCCTTTTGGGGTTCGAACTGGCTTTCTGTTATCCGTAATGTCGATAAACCGTTCGAGCTGGGATTTCCATTGGGCAATGAGCGCAGTCTTGGGAACGATGACAAGCGTTGGAAGACCGATGGCAGCAATAAGATAGGCTCCAATGACGGTTTTCCCGAAACCCGTCGGCGCGGACATGATCCCGTCTTCATAGTTGAGCATCTGTTCGGCGGCAATTTGCTGTTCAGGGCGAAGAGCCCCTTTAAATGTCATCACAATAGGATTGCCCGACATGCGCTTGTCTGAATAGTGAGCAGAAGCGCCGGCTTCTTGAAGCAGCCGCTCGAGTTGAGCTTTACAGCCTCTGGGAATCGCAACGCAGCCATCTCTAAGTTCGCTGAGGTCTATGTACCGCGGTTTGCCAAATACTGATTGGTGCATTGATTGGGCACGGAAGAATTCCGGGTTGGCAAATGTTGCAAGCCTGCGAACCTCCATCTGGGTGGCCGGGCTCAGAGATTTTTCGGTTATGTAGAGCATATCGGCTTGCGTGACGGGTAGCGATGACGGGAAGTCCTGCGGCGTGAGCGGAAGCCGCTTTCGCGGCCTCTGAGAATGTGGCGCGGCGGTGTTTCCCGCCACTGCAGCTGATATTCCATGCGGTTTATTGTCGATGCTTTCGATCAGATTTTGCACCGTTGCATGTGGAATCAGCTGTATTTGCGAAAGGTAAAGCCATTGATCGGGAAAGGGCTCAAATTGCTCGTCAACAAATACACTGTTCCCTTTTCGCTGCGCTTTTCCTTGAAAAGGCAGTGCTATGAGATTTCCGAAGCCGCCCTCAGGAATGGTGGACTGCGCGGGCAGCATCCGGTCAAAAGCTTCAAAGGTGATTGTCTTGTTGAGCGCCGCCGCTTCGGTGATAAGGCTGCTTCCAAATTCTCGTGCGATCTTTGCGCTGGTGAGCTCTAGGAAGAAAAACCAGACATGTGCGCCGTTGCCTGATCTCGATCGCTCGACTGCAGCATCGATTCCATGGTTTTTTGCGACAAGCCGAATGGCGTTTGTCGCTTCTTTCCAATCGGCTCCGTCAAAGTCGATGACCAGGACTTTTGTGTTGCTGTCACTATCGAGAACGTATTGACCTATGACGTCTCGGAGCCTGTCGTCGTTGCCTTTGAAATGGGCGATGATCGCGGCATCGCTCAGCTCGGGGAAGATACGGTTGCCGCATTCCGCGCATTTGGTTTTCTGACGATTTACTTTGGGGCAAATGCCTGCCTTCCACTCATTTGCGCAGGCGGGTGTATAGCCGATTCCCCCGTCTTTTCTGCGGTACCCATGAGCGTAAACATCTTTGCGGCCAGTAAAGAGATTGCGAAAGAGTTCCAGTTTGTCGCGCGCTGGGCTCGCACTGGTGACGATTCCCTCGACCTGTGCCCGTCTATCGAAAGATTCGCCAGCTTTCTCCCATTCTTCCGGTGTTGCGTAACGGATGTCTGGACCGTTGCCGCAGATGACGATTTGGCTGTGCGGCTCCGATACATGGGCGACGGTTTTCTTGAATTGGAATAGCGTACCCCCGATGAGGGCGTATTGATGCGTGACGGTGCTCATGTAAATGCCGTTCTTGTCGGAGTTCATTGAAATGAGGGTACGTTATTTTGATTTTTAAGGGACTCGACTCTGATTTTGGTTCGGCGATAGCGGAGTACAGCTCCGTGAGTGGTGTTTGGCTGAGGTCAAAATGTGCGGTAGCTGTTGCTGAATGGGTTTTGGCGGCCATGAGGTGGGCTGGAGGCGCAGAAAACTATCCTCGAATAGACCCTGTGGGCAAAAAATGGCAAATATGAGTACTGTGGTTTGAGCAGTAACATATCATCTGGAAAGTATTTAAGACCAATCGATTCGGATTGGGTAGCGTGCAGAGATGTGGTGTAAGAGGCGGGGCATGCCCCGCCTCCGCCC
>NZ_QSJB01000013.1:0-94407 GCF_003469285.1 Collinsella sp. AM31-2AC | reverse complement strand
CGGGGGCCCGCGGGCCGAGGCCGCCGGGGAGGCCGCGGCCGCCTCCACCGCGCCCCCGCCGGCGCTCGTCGAGGCCGAGAACAGGCAGGTCAGGTTCCTGGCCGCCCGGATATCGGAGGCCCTCGACGAGGCCGGGGCCCTCGAGGCCGAGACGGCGGCGCTGCTCGAGGGCGACGAGACCTACGCGTGCCTGCTCACCGTGCCCGGCATCGGCCCGAGGACCGCGGCGCAGCTCGCGGTGTCGGTCGACATCGGGAGGTTCCCGGACCACGACCACCTGGCCTCGTACTGCGGCATAGCCCCGAGGGTGAGGAGCTCCGGCACGTCGGTGAGGTCGGTCAGGGCGTCCAGGCGCGGCGACGCGAGGCTCAAGTCCCTGCTGATCTTCTCGTGCAACAGCCTGGTGAGGTCCTCGGGGCGCTACGGCGAGTACTACCGGGCCTGCAGGGCGCGGGGCATGGGGCGCGGGCGGGCGCTCAAGGCCGTCGCGAGGAAGCGGCTCAGGGCGATATACGCCGTGATGCGCGACCGGGTGCCCTACCGGGAGTTGCCCCGACGGTTGACAAAACTATAGGAACACCCAATGACTACCCTGTTGGCCTTTTCCGGGCCCTGTGGGCAAAAAATGGCAAATATGAGTACTGTTGCTATCGTAGTGTCATATTGCCGGCATAAGATAATAGACATAACAGAAAATATGTTCATTAACCTTAACACATATAAGCCCGCTATAGAACTATTTGAGTAATTTAGGGGCGCTTGCAAGCCGTGCGGGCAGCATATGGGGCTGTTTTGGCTGTTACTAAAAAGGTGACAGTACTCATATTTGCCATTTTTTGTCCACGGGGCCTTGAGGGAGGGCGTCAATCAGGTCCCAGGGGAGGCGGTTCGAGGGCCGCAGAACAAAAAACGGGGGCGCAGGCTGTCCTGCGCCCCCGTTCTCGGGCGTTATTCGTTCCCTGCGGCAGAATTTACGCCGCTTCGTCGAACTGCGAATTGTACAGGTCGGCGTAGAAGCCGCCTTGGGCGAGCAGCTCGTCGTGCGTGCCCTTCTCGACGATGTCGCCGTCGCGAATCACCAAGATCACGTCGGCGTTGCGGATCGTGGACAGGCGATGCGCGATGACAAAGCTCGTGCGGCCCTGCATCAGCGCATCCATGGCGCGTTGAATAAGCTCCTCGGTACGGGTATCGACGTTGGAAGTCGCCTCGTCCAAAATCAGCGCCGGACGGTCGGCCAAAATGGCGCGGGCGATGGTCACGAGTTGGCGCTGGCCCTGTGAGAGGTTGGTGCCCTCCTCATTGATCATAAAGTCGTAGCCGCCGGCGAGCGTATGGATAAAGTGGTCGCAGCGTGCGGCGCGTGCGGCGGCCTCGACCTCGGCGTCGGTCGCATCGGGGCGTCCGTAGCGGATGTTCTCGCGGATGGTGCCGTTAAACAGCCAGGTGTCCTGCAGCACCATGGCAAACTCGCCGCGCAGCGCCGCGCGGTCCCAGTCGCGCACGTCGACGCCTTCGACGCGCAGCGAACCGCCGTCCACGTCGTAAAAGCGCTGCAGCAGCTTAATGAGCGTGGTCTTGCCGGCGCCGGTGGGGCCGACGATGGCAATGGTTTGGCCGGGCTGCGCCTCGCAGCTAAAGTCGTGGATGATGGTCTTGTCGGGCGTGTAGCCAAACTTGACGTGGTCGAACTCAACGTGGCCGGGGCGCTTCTCGGGAATCTGGGCGTCGGCCTTCTGCTCCTCCTCGGGCGCGGCGAGGAACTCAAAGACGCGCTCGGTGGCAGCGGCCATCGACTGCATCGTGTTGCTCACGTTGCCCAGCTGCTGCACCGGCTGCGTAAAGTTGCGCACGTACTGGATAAAGCTCTGGATGTCGCCGGGCGTGGCATTGCCGGTCAGCGCGAGCTGTGCGCCCACCACGACAACGCCCACGTAGCCCATGTTGCCCACCAAGCTCATAAGCGGCATCATCAGGCCCGATAGGAACTGCGAGCGCCAGCCACTAATAAAGAGACGGTCGTTTTGACGGTCGAACTCCTCGATTGAGGCCTCGGCGCGGTCGAACACCTGAATAACGTTCTGGCCGGCAAAGTCCTCCTCGATAATGCCGTTGACGGCGCCCAGGACTTGCTGTTGCTCGCGGAAGTACGGCTGCGAGAAGTGAATCATCACGGTCAGGATAATCGCGGCAGCCGGCAGCGTGAGCACGGTGACGCCGGTGAGCGGCAGACTGATCGACAGCATCATGACGAGCACGCCGATAATCTGCGTCACCGATGTGATGAGTTGTGTCACGCTCTGGTTGAGTGACTGACCCAGCGTGTCGACATCGTTGGTGATGCGGCTGAGCACGTCGCCCTTGCTGTGGCCGTTGAAGTAGCTCATCGGCACGACAGCGATCTTGGCGGCGATCTCCTTGCGCATGCGGTAGCAAATCTTTTGCGTGACGCCGGTCATGAGCCAGCCCTGGATGAGGCCGCAGACAGAGCTTGCCAGATACAGGCAGAGCAAAAAGCCGAGCGTCTTGGCGATCCAGGCAAAGTCAACGTCGCCGGTACCGTTGACCTTGGCAACCAGGCCCTCGAACAGCTTGGTCGTAACCTGGCCGAGCACCTTGGGCCCCACAATGTTAAAGATGACCGAGCATACGGCAAAGGCGACGGCGGCAAACACGGCAATCTTGTGCTGGCCGATATAGCCGAGCAGCTGCCTCATGGTGCCCTTAAAGTCCTTGGCCTTTTCGCCGCGGCCCATACCACCCATGCGGCCCATGGGACCGCGCCGGCGGGTGGGCTTGGGAATCTGAGTCTTGGTCTCGTCTGCCATTAGCGCTCGCCTCCTTCCATGACGGCTTCAATCTCTTCTTGGGTAAGCCCCAACTCCTCGGCGGAAAGCTGCGACTGTGCGATCTCCAGGTATGCCGGGCAGTTGTGCAGCAGTTCCTCGTGCGTGCCGGTGCCCACTACGTGGCCGTCGTCGAGCACGATGATCTGATCGGCGTGCATGATGGTCGCGATGCGCTGGGCCACGACCACGAGCGCGGCGTCGGTAACGTTTTTGGCAAGCTCCTCGCGCAGGCGCGCGTCGGTCTTGTAGTCGAGGGCGCTAAACGAGTCATCGAACACCACGACCTCGGGCTTTTTGGCCAACGCGCGGGCGATGGCCAGGCGCTGGCGCTGACCGCCCGAGACATTGGAGCCGCCCTGGCTGATGGGGGAGTCGTAGCCGCCCTCGCGCTCGGCGATAAAGTCCTCGGCCTGTGCGATGCGTGCCGCCTGGCGCATGTCATCATCGCTCACCATGTCGCCGGCAAATTTGAGGTTGCTCTCGACAGTGCCCGAGAACAGACGCCCCTGCTGCGGGATATAGCCAATGCGGCGGCGAAGCTCGGAAAGGGTCATATCGCGCACGTCGATGCCGTCGAGCGAAATGCTGCCGCCGGTGACGTCGTACAGGCGCGGGATGAGCTGCACAAGCGTGGACTTGCCCGAACCCGTGGAGCCGATGATGCCGAGCATCTGGCCGGCGTGCGTGGTGAAGTTCACACCGCTGATGACATCGGCGTGGGCATCGGGATACTGGAAGCTCACGTCGTGGAAGGCGAGCTCACCGCGCGGCGCGTTGGCCGCGGGCAGTTTGGGCGAGACGGGGTCGTTGATGCTCGTGGGACAGGTGATGACCTCTTCCACGCGCTCGGCTGCGACCTCGGCGCGGGGCAGGATGACCGAAACCATGGTGAGGATCATAAACGCCATGACGATCTGCATGGTGTAGGAGATAAACGCCATCATGTTGCCGACCTGCATCACGCCGTCGGACACGCCCTGCGCACCAAACCAGACGATAAGCACGGTGATGCAGTTCATGACGAGCATCATGAGCGGCATCATAAAGCTCATGGCGCGGTTGGTGTAGAGCTGCGTGGTCATCAGGTCGAGGGACGCCTGGTCAAAGCGCTCGAGCTCATGCTCCTCGCGGTTAAACGAGCGGATGGGCATAAGGCCGTCGAGCAGCTCGCGGGCGGTAAGGTTCACGCGGTCCACAAAGCTCTGCATCTTTTTGAACTTGGGCATGGTGAGGCCCATAAGCACGCCGACGACGGCCGAGACCGCGATGATGGCCACGGCGATGGTCCACTCCAGGCCGGTGTGGTTGGCCAGGACGCGCATGACGGCGACGATGCCCATGACGGGCGCCATGAGGCACATGCGGATAAACAGGGTTGCGGCCATCTGAATCTGCTGAATGTCGTTGGTGCAGCGGGTGATGAGCGAGGCCTGGCTAAACTTGCCCACCTCGGCCGGCGAGAAGTGCATAACCTTGTTGAAGGTCTCGCGGCGCAGGTCGCGGGCGATGGAGCAGGCGGTGCGCGAAGCCACGGCACCGGTCAGGATGGTGGCGACCAGCGACACCAGACACAGACCAAACATCGTGGTCGCCATGCGGCCCAGGTAGGCGTTCTGCACGTCGGCGGGGTCGATACCCTGTGCCTTGTACTCGTCCTGCACATAGCTCACGGCGCGTTGGGTCACGATGGAGCCCGACATGGAGCCCATTTTGTCCGCCATACCGTTGGCGCCCTCGACGAGCTTGCCTTGGTCGATTAGGCCGCCTTCAACGCCTAGACGCAGGCTCTTCATGGTGATCTTGCCGCCGTCGGCATCAATCTGCTTTTGCATATTCTGCGCCGCTGCGGCCTTTTGCTGTATCTTGGCGAGCTGGTCGGGCGTCATCGCTGCCATTTGCTCGGGCGTGGGCATGGCTTGGGCGTCGCTGTTGCCTTTCTCGCTGGACGCGCCCATCATGTCGCCCATGGAGCTGGCGTCGATGCCTTGGTTGAGCGAAAGGACGACGGTCTCGGGCAGGCTCATGATATCGGCAATCTTGCCGCCGTCGGCGCGCTCATCCTCGGTTCCCCTGTACGTGCGAATGCCGTTTTTGTCTGCCCTGCCAAACGCAGCTTCTACTGTCTTGGCGTCTTTGGCGCTCATAAAGAGTTCGAGGTCGTCGAGCGATTCGGCACGAATGGTGTCGGGCACGGGCGAGGCGATGCCGCCTTGCTGCACGCCCACGTCGACGATGTCGCTCATATAGGTAGGCAGTGCCAGATCGGCGTTACAGCTGATTACGATAAGTACGATAGCTGCGAACAGTGATGGGACATGCTTTTTAAAGAGCTTGAGAATCCTCACTTGGCATTTCTCCTTTCTTGATTGCAGTCGATAATTTCGTTGAGACGCCTTAGAAGGCGCACCATCTCTTGGGTATCTGTTTCGCCGAGCTGCTCGAGGAAGGCCGCGGTGCGCTCCTCGAATTCCCGACGTTTGATTTCGAGATTCTGGAATCCCTTGTCGGTCATCGTGACGTGTACACGACGACGGTCGGTCTTTGAGTGCTCGCGCTCGACCCAGCCCTTGGCTTCGAGAGTGCGTAAGATATTGGCGATGCGGGCACTCGAGACCCAGGCGCGATTTGCGAGTTCGCTCGGCGTGAGCGAACCGCCAGCGAGCATGAGGGCGCGCATGACAGCCATCTCGCCGCCGAGAGCTTTGTCCGCAGAGCGTGAAATGCGATGATGCATGCTGCCAAACTCAGTTAAGAGCTGACGTCCAAGCTCATGGAAATCGGTATCTTCCACCGAAAACCCCTAACACTAGAAACTATTTTCGGTGAAAGATGATACCCGCATATTCGGGCCTCATGCAGTGGGCAATATAAAGAGCGCATAAAGAGTTAAAAAATTCAATTGCTGAAGCGTTTCAAAGAACTACTATGCCCGCGGTTAGGCGAGGGGTTGTCACCACCATGACGACTGGGACTCATTTATCGCCACGTGCGATGCTCCAACTTCCCGCAAGGAGACACCTGAATCAAGGGGGTTGGAGTCATGGCATTTGACTTCACGGGCAAAACCGCGATCGTTACCGGCGGCACTCAGGGCATTGGCCTCGAGATCGCCAAGGGCATCGTCGCGGGCGGCGGACACGTCGCGCTCATCGCAAGGAACGCTGCCAAGGGCGAGGCCGCTGTGGTCGAGCTTGGCGAGGGCAACAAGTTCTATCAGCTCGATGTCGCCGATGCACCCAAGGCACGCGAGACCGTCGAGCAGATTTTTACGGACCTGCCGCAAACCAACATCCTGATCAACTGTGCTGGCGTCATCAGCACCAAGAAGTTCGACGAGATCGATGACACCGAGTGGCGTCGTACCATCGACATCAACCTCAACGGTACCTTCACTATGATGAATGCTGTGTACCCGCACTTTAAGGCGGCCCATGCCGGCACTATCGTCAACGTGAGTTCCGTTGCGGGCAAGATCGGTGGCGGCCTGCTCGGCACCGCGGCTTACGCGAGCTCCAAGGCCGGTGTTAACGGTCTAACCAAGGCAGTCGCCAAGGAAGGCGGCAAGTTTGGCGTCCGCTGCAACGCCGTGTGCCCGTCGCTCACCCTTACCGATATGACCTCGATTCTCTCTGACGAGAACTCTCAGCGCATCATCAACGGTATTCCTCTGGGCCGTGCCGCCCAGGCAAGCGAGCCCGCGCAGATGGTGCTCTTCTTTGCCTCCGACCTTGCCAGCTTCGTGAACGGCGAGATCGGTGACTGCGACGGTGGCATCGTTCTGGACGGGTAATACCCCGCGACGTTAATTCGGCGACGGCTCCTGCGACTCGGGACCGTCGCCTTCTTTCTGGCACAGGAGCGTGTGACCGCGTGTCGCACGCATCAAAAGGAGATATAAATGAGTGAATCGACTGCGGTGGAGGCGCCGGCGGCAAAGGAGCCGTTCTTTAAGATGTCCTCCATCCCGGGTGCCAATATTTTGGTGCCGCTTTTGTTGGGCTGCCTGCTCAACACGCTGTTCCCCGACCTGTTCAAAACGCTCGGCAGCTTTACGCTCGGCATGACCCAGCAGGGCGCAGGCCCGCTTGTTGGCGCTTTTTTGCTCATCGTCGGTACGACGATTTCGTTTAAGAGCGCTCCTGCCGCCGCTGCCCGCGGCGCCATCATCATCGCCGTCAAGCAGATCGTGGTCGTTGCCGTGTCGCTGCTCATCCTTTATGTGTTCAACGACAACCTGTTTGGTATCTCGGCCATGGTGATGCTGGCCGCTTGCACGGGTGCGAACAACGCTATGTACGCTGGACTGATGGGCACCATGGGCAATGAGGCCGAACGTGGTGCCGTCGCAATCACCACGCTGGTTGTCGGCCCTCCGGTCACGATGATCGTGCTCGGCGCTGCCGGTCAGGCTCCGATCGGCTGGTCGCTCGTGGGCGCCATCCTGCCGATCGTCGTCGGCATTATCCTGGGTAACCTCTTCCCCAGCTTTAAGAAGATGATGGCACCGGCACTTTCCGCCATCATCGTGCTCGTCTTCTTTGCCATGGGATCGACCATGACCTTTGGCCAGCTTATCAACGGTGGTCTTCCCGGCATCCTGCTCGGCGTGATCTGCTCGGTGGTCTTTGCAATTCCCGTCATCGCGGTCGATAAGCTCACGGGCGGTACGGGTGTCGCAGGTGCGGCCATTTCGAGCTGCGCCGGAGCCAATGTGGCCACGCCTGCTGCCATGGCAAGCGTCAACGAGGCCATGTACGGCGGCGCGGTGCTCGCGACGGCTACGGCGCAGGTCGCAGCATGTGCTATCGTGACGGCCATTTTGACCCCGCTGGTCACCAGCTGGTGCTACAAGCATTTTGAGGGCCAGGGCCACAGCAAGGCAACGACCGACAAAGCCGCCGCAGCCGCCTAATGCCAAGCGGCAATCAAAGCTAAATAACTAGCCATGCCACAGGGCGGCCCCGGGGGAAATCCCGTGGCCGCCCTGTAGTTTCTGTGGGGTCTCTGGGGCACTTTACTCTGCTAAAGCTGGCATGACAGCTAGAGTGAAGGACGTATAAAGGCAAGGGGAAATATCAAGCGAATCGGTGAACGGTAGCTGATGGTGGGAGCGTTTCCTGCGGATTTGTTAAAAACAACCTTATGGTATAAAAAAAGAAACATATAACAGCCCTGATGAAGGGGGTGGCTATGTTATCCTTCTCAAACGGGTGAAATCTTGGGTTTTGGGTTGCAGTTCCAAGGTGGACAAACGTTTTTCCCTGTACCAACGTGTGGTGAAGAACGGAAGAAGCCGGTAGTGCAAGCCGATAATTCAAGAATTCAATAAGCAGCGGTGTGAGAGAGCGCCGCATTATACGTAACTAGGAGCGTGGTTACACAATGCAGGAGGCATGGGAAGGCTTCAAGGAAGGCATCTGGACGGGAGAGGTTGACGTCCGAGACTTCATCCAGAAGAACTACACCCCCTACGAGGGCGACGAGTCGTTCCTCGCCGGCCCGACCGAGCGTACCAAGGAGCTGTGGGGCGAGGTTCTCGACCTGCTGCTCAAGGAGCGCGAGCAGGGCGGCGTCCTCGATATGGACACCAAGACCGTCACGGGTATCGTGAGCCACCCCGCTGGCTACATCGATAACGCCCATCGCGACAAGGAGACCATCGTCGGCCTCCAGACCGACAAGCCGCTCAAGCGCGCGCTGCACGTCAACGGCGGTATCCGCATCGCTTGCCAGGCTGCCAGCCAGCACGGCTACAAGATCGACGAGAACGTTGTCGAGCGCTACACCTTCGAGCGCAAGACCCACAACGCCGGCGTCTTCGATGTCTACACCCCCGAGATGCGCGCCTGCCGTTCGGCCCACATCATCACCGGTCTGCCCGATGGCTATGGCCGCGGCCGCATCATCGGCGACTACCGTCGTGTCGCCCTGTACGGTGTCGACTACCTGATCAAGGACAAGGAGGCCCAGAAGGCTTCCACCCCGACGGTCATGACCGCCGACAACATCCGCGACCGTGAGGAGCTGCAGGAGCAGATCCGCGCCCTCGGCGAGCTCAAGATGATGGCCGAGACCTATGGTTTCGATATTTCCAACCCTGCTACCAACACGCAGGAGGCCATCCAGTGGATGTACTTCGCCTACCTCGCTGCCGTCAAGGAGCAGAATGGCGCCGCTATGTCCATCGGCCGTACCTCTACGTTCATCGACATCTACGCTGAGCGCGACCTTGCCAACGGTACCTTCACCGAGGAGCAGATCCAGGAGTTCGTGGATCACTTCATCATGAAGCTCCGCATGGTCAAGTTTGCCCGTACCCCCGAGTACCAGGCCCTGTTCACCGGTGATCCGCAGTGGGTCACCGAGTCCATCGGCGGCATGGGTGTTGACGGCCGTACGCTCGTTACCAAGATGAGCTACCGCTACCTGCACACGCTCGAGAACATGGGCACCAGCCCCGAGCCCAACATGACCGTTCTGTGGTCGACCCGTCTGCCCGAGAACTTCAAGAAGTTCTGCGCCAAGACTTCTGTCGCCAGCTCCTCGATCCAGTACGAGAACGACGACCTCATGCGCGTTTACCATGGCGACGACTACGGCATCGCCTGCTGCGTGTCCTCCATGCGCATCGGCAAGGAGATGCAGTTCTTCGGCGCCCGCGCCAACCTGGCCAAGTGCCTGCTGTACGCACTCAACGGCGGTGTTGACGAGGTCTCCAAGAAGCAGGTCGGCCCCAAGTATCGCGCCGTCGAGGGCGATACGCTCGATTACGACGACGTTGTGGCCAAGTACAACGACATGATGAAGTGGCTCGCTGGCGTGTACGTCAACTCGCTGAACATCATTCACTACATGCACGACAAGTATTGCTACGAGCGCATCCAGATGGCTCTGCACGACAAGCACGTGCACCGCTGGTTCGCTACGGGCATCGCTGGCCTTTCCGTCGTGGCTGACTCCCTGTCCGCCATCAAGTACGCCAAGGTCCACCCCGTCCGTGATGAGAACGGCATCATCGTCGACTTCGAGACCGAGGGCGAGTTCCCCAAGTACGGTAACGACGACGACCGCGTCGACCAGATCGCTCACGACGTTGTGCACCAGTTCATGGAGTACATCCGCATGAACGACACCTACCGCAACTCCGTGCCCACGACCTCGGTTCTGACCATTACCTCCAACGTCGTGTACGGTAAGAAGACCGGTTCCACGCCCGACGGCCGCAAGGCCGGCCAGCCGTTCGCCCCGGGTGCTAACCCCATGCACAAGCGCGATAGCCACGGCGCCATCGCTTCGCTGTCTTCGGTTTCCAAGCTCCCGTTCCGCGATGCTCAGGACGGCATCTCCAACACCTTCTCCATCATCCCGGGTGCGCTCGGCAAGGAGGACCAGGTGTTCTTTGGCGATATCGACCTTGATCAGCTGGGCGAGTAACTATTGTTAGTGCTATACTAACAATAACGATTACTGATTAGCGCGCCGGTTTCGGCCGGCGCCTATCGATCGAAGGAGACACATTATGAAGGTTTCTGAAGTTTCCGAGACTCAGGCCGATAACCTGGTCCACATGCTCGACGCTTACGCCGAGAAGGGTGGCCATCACCTGAACATCAACGTCTTCAACCGTGAGACGTTGCTCGATGCTCAGGCTCACCCCGAGAAGTACCCGCAGCTGACCATCCGCGTTTCCGGCTATGCCGTGAACTTCCACACGCTCACCAAGGAGCAGCAGGACGAGGTCATTTCGCGTACCTTCCACGACAAGTTCTAAAGGGGTTTAACTCCCGCAGGATCGCCGGGCCGCTTTGGGTTACTTTCCAAAACGTCCTCGGACATGCAAAGGGCTCCGCTGCGCGCTTCGCGCGGCGGAGCCCTTTGCGTCCTGCGGAAATGTTTTGGAAAGTAACCCAAAGCGGCCCGGCGGGGGTCCTGTGTAGTCACCCTTTAGGCGGAACTCTCCTAATTATTTGGATGAGTCGTCTACTTACTTGTGCCGTTACCGTCTTCCCGCTGTTGTTGGGGTATGCTTTGTTCGTATGTAAACGTATGACATGTTGATGGGGGAGGGTGCTATGGCTCGCGAGGGCGCTCGTTCTAAGGATTCTGCTAAGCCTGGCATCAAGGAAGTTGCAGCGGTGGCGGGGGTTTCGCCTACTACGGTATCTCGCGTGCTTAATAATCGCGGCTATATTAGCCAAGAGACCCGCGATAAGGTCCATGCCGCGATGGAGCGCATCAACTATACGCCCAACGATATCGCCCGTGCCATGCTCAACGGCCGTCTGAACCTTATCGGCATGATCGTTCCCTTTGTGAGCAGCCCGTTCCATGCTCAGGTTGTGCAGGCGGTCGAGCGCACGTTAGCGGAAAACGGCTTTAAGATGTTGCTGTGCAACAGTGCCAATCGACCCGATCTTGAGCGTTCCTATATTGACATGCTCCGCCGCAATATGGTCGACGGCGTCATCGTCAACTCCCTCAATATCGGTGCCGAGGCATATGCCGAGATGGGCTTGAGCCTGGTTGGCATCGACTGCGATCTTGGCGAGGGCTCTGTCCAGATTGCAAGTGACAGCTATGGCATTGGCGAGCTCGCCACGCGCCGTCTGATTGATGACGGCTGCAGGCGTATCCTGTGCCTGCGCAGCAATAGCCGCATGCGCATGCCCGCCAATAAGCGTACCGATGCCTACCTCGATGTTGTTGAGCAGGCCGGTTTGTCCGCGCTTGTCCGTGAGGTTGAGTTCGTTAAGCCCGACGACGAAAAGGGCGCGGTCGTTGCGAAGATCCTCGATGAGAACCCCGATATTGACGGCATCTTTGCGGGAGACGATACGATGGCGGCCATCTGTCTCAACGTGATGAAGCAGCGCGGCTTGAGCGCTCCAGACGATATTAAGGTCGTGGGCGCGGATGGTGCCCGCCGAACTATGACGTTTATGCCTGACTTAACAACCGTACGTCAAGATATCGATCGCATCGGAGAGCTCGCGGCGCAATCCATCATCGCTCTTATTAACGGCGATAATCCCGAATCGAATATCAAGCTCCCCGTTGAACTCATTGAGGGCAAAACCGCGTAGTTCATCCTGTGCCAAAAGAATTCCTCAAACGCCTCCGATGACCGTTCGCCGGCATATGTCAACCGTTTACCGACGACTGGAACTGCGAAAAGACGTATTGATATGAAAACGTTTGACATATGAAAACGATTGACATATCTTGCCATTGTACCGAGTTAGTATGTCGTGGAAAGGAAGTCTCGGATGCACAAGGTGTATTACCAGCCTGAGGGAATTTGGGTAGGCGACATCATGCCGTACGGCGAGGACGGCACGTTCTATCTCTATCATCAGCGTGACACGCGTAACCCCGAACCTTTCGGAGAGCCGTTTGGCTGGGCACTCGCTACGACCAAGGATTTCGTCAACTACAAGGACTTTGGCGAGAGCCTTGAGCGCGGCGGCGACGAGGAAGTCGACCAGTACATTTATGCCGGCACGGTGTTTAAGGTGGGCGACAAGTACCATGCGCTCTACACTGGTTGCAATCGCGATAAGGTCCGCGCACGTTTGATGAAGCAGGTTCTTCTTCACGCAACGAGCGACGACGCCGTCAAGTGGGAGAAGAACATCGCCGAGACGCTGCTTCCGCCCCAGGAGGGTTACGATGACCGCAACTGGCGCGATCCCTTTGTGCTTTGGGATGAGGAGAACGAAGAGTACATGCTCATCCTCGGCACGCGTGTGGGCGAGGACAAGCGTCTGATGACCGGCCGCCTGGTCAAGTTCACCTCCAAGGATCTGACCAACTGGGAGTTCCAGGGCGACTGGTGGAACCCAGGCCTGTACACCATGTTTGAGATGCCTGATCTCTTTAAGATGGGCGACTGGTGGTACCTCGTCTTTTCCGAGTACAGCGACGGCAACAAGACCCGTTACCGCATGTCCAAGTCCATCAACGGTCCTTGGATTACCCCCGCTGACGACTCCTTCGACGGCCGCGCGTACTACGCCGCTCGCACCGCATTCGATGGCGAGCGTCGCGTTCTCTTTGGTTGGGTTCCTACGCGTGACGAGGGCGACGACCCCAGCTCTTACCTGTGGGGTGGTACCTTCATGCCCCTCGAGATCGTTCAGCGTGCCGACGGAACGCTCGGCACCAAGCTTCCCGACAGCATGCTCGGCGCCTTTGGCGAGGGCAAGGCTGTCGAAGCCTTCGAGCTCTCCTGCGAGTCGGGCAAGGTCGAGCAGGTTTTGTCTGCAGACGCCGGCTCCACCTACTTGCTCGATACCGACATTGAGCTCGGCGGTAACGCTGCCGGCTTCTCGGTCAAGTTCGCCGAGGACGCCGAGACCGGTCTTGCCTATGAGTTCCGCGCCAACCTGCGCGAGGGCAAGCTCGAGTTCACGCCGGCTCCCCAGTACCCGTGGTTCCAGGTCAACAACATGGGCCTCGAGCGTCCGTTGTTCTTTAAGGGCGAGGGCACTCATCATGTGCGCCTGGTCGTTGACGACGATATCGCGACCATCTTTGTCGATGATGTTGCGCTCAACGCTCGCTTCTGCAACAAGCAGGGCCAGGGTGTGGCGCTTACCGTCACCGACGGTGCGCTCAAGTGCGCAAACGCAACGATCGCGTCTCTGTAGCGGCAACGAACCGTTTTATGATTTAGAAAAGGAATGGAGAGGAACATGGACTACAAGGCAGTGTCCCAGCAAGTCGTCGACAACGTCGGCGGACTGGAGAACATCGAGGGCGCCACGCATTGCGTGACCCGTCTGCGTCTGGTGCTCAAGGATACGAGCAAATACAACAAGGCCGAGCTCGAGAACATCGATGGCGTCAAGGGCGTGCTGTACAACAGCGGCCAGCTCATGATCATCTTCGGTACCGGTACCGTCAACAAGGTTTACGATAAGTTTATGGCTCTGACGGGCGTTAAGGAGATCAGCGCTTCCGAGGTCAAGGGCGCCGAGGCGGACAAGAAGGGCAAGTTCTTCTCGGTCCTCAAGGTATTCTCGGACATCTTTATCCCCATCATTCCCGCCTTCGTCGGCGCTGCAATCATCATCGGCCTTAAGTCGCTGATCGTTGCCAACGGCCTCTTCGGCATGGAGGGCAGCCTCGCCGATCACAGCGAGTTCCTCAAGAACCTCGCAAGCTTCTTTGCCATTATCGCCACCACCTTTGACTACCTGCCTGTCCTGGTTATGTATAGCGCGGTCAAGCGTTTTGGCGGCAACCCGATCCTGGGCATCCTCGTCGGTATCGTCATGGTTCACCCGAGTCTTATGAACCGTAACACGTTCGTTATGGACCCGACGGGTGCTGAGTACTGGAACTTCGGTCCGCTCTCCATCCCCATGGTTGCTTTCCAGGGCGGCGTGTTCCCTGCAATCCTGACTGCCTGGTTTATGGCCAAGGTCGAAAAGATTGCCCAGAAGTACATCCCCGAGGTCGTCTCGTTTGTCTTTGTCCCGACCGTTACCCTGATTCTTGCTAACGTTGCCCTGTTCACCGTGTTCGGCCCGCTCGGCAACCTGATCGGCGACGTCCTCGCTGGCGTAATCGATGTCCTGTACAACAGGATGGGCGTCTTTGGTGCCTTTGTCTTCGCCGCGTTCCTGCAGCCGCTCGTCGTTACCGGTACGCATCAGTTCATCCAGGGTATCGAGGCAAACCTCGTTGCCACGACTGGCTTCAACTACATCCAGGCCATCTGGTCGGTCTCCATCATCGCCCAGGGCGGCGGCGCCATCGGCATGTACCTCATTCACAAGAAGCACTCCAAAGAGCGCAACATCTGCATGTCGTCCTTTATTCCGACGCTGGTCGGTATCTCCGAGCCCGCTATCTTCGCTGCAAACATGCGCTATTCGATCATTCCGTTCATCTGCGCATGCATCGGTGCAGGCTGCGGCGGTGCCTTCGTGAAGTTCTTTGAGGTGCGCGCCATCGGTCAGGGTCTGACCGGTGTGCTTGGCCTGCTCATCGTTACGCCCGAGACTCTCGTGTGGTATGTGGCTGGTAATCTCATCGCCTTTATCGTGCCGATCGTCTTGATCTTTGCCTACAACAAGGCAAAGGGCGTTCCGACCACCGATGAAGAGGGCGCTGGTGCTGGCTTCGATGTCAGCTTCTAGTTGAGCCGTTCAGCGTAATGTGCGGATAAGTCCATTTGAGGAAGGGCGCTCGGCTCGTGCGAGTCGAGCGTCCTTCCCTATAGACGAGAAAGTCAATGGCGATGTTTAATCAAAAAAATAAGGTGACACGCGCGGACTATGAGCAGTGGCGTGCCGGACAGGATGAGACGGCTGGTCGCATCGCGTCCGACCCCGATAGGCTCCTGTTCCATGTGGAGCCTGAGCTTGGCTGGCTCAACGACCCCAACGGTTTGGTTCAGATTGGTGATACGTATCACATCTATCATCAATACGATCCGTTCGATGCTGCGCATGGCGGTCCAGTGCTTTGGAACCATCTGACGACAAAGGATTTTGTGACGTACGAGAATCATGGCTCCGTGCTGTTCCCCGATTCCGATTTGGATTCGAACGGAGCGTATTCTGGTTCTGCCTTTGTACGCGATGGCAAGATTCACTACTTCTATACCGGCAACGTCAAGCATTTTGACCGCGATGATTACGACTACGTGTTGACGGGTCGTGAGCAAAACCAGATTCATATGGTTGCCGAGAATCCCGACGAATTGGGCGAGAAGTGCATAGCTGTTGGACCGGTCGATTACCCCGACGATATCGGTACGCACGTGCGCGACCCCAAGATCCTTGAGCACGACGGTATCTACTACATGGTTCTGGGCGCTCGTACGAAAGACGATCGCGGCTGCGTGCTTGTCTATACCTCGCGCGATCTAGAGGACTGGAACTATGCGACGCGTATTGAGCTGGGCGAGAAGTTTGGCTTTATGTGGGAGTGCCCCGATCTGTTCGAGCTCGATGGTGAGCTTATTCTCGTTTGCTGTCCGCAGGGTGTGCCTGCCGATGGATGGCGTTACCGCAATCCGCATCAGTGCGTGTGGTTCTCCATCGAGGCCGATTGGGAGGCGCCGAGCTTTAAAATCGTCGGGCAGGGCATGCCCCCGATGGTCGATGCCGGTTTTGATTTCTATGCTCCGCAGTCCTTTGAGGATGCTGCAGGCCGGCGTTTGATGATCGGATGGTCGGGTTGCCCCGACGCGACGGCAGAAAACCCGACGGTGGCGCGCGGGTGGCAGTGCGCGTTGACGGTGCCGCGAGAGCTGAGCATGCGCGATGGTAAGCTCTGCCAGCAGCCGGCGCACGAGATTGAGAGGATGCGCGGCGACTGCGTTCGCGCGACAGGCGGTGAAACCGTTGAGGAGCCGGGCCGCCTGTTTGATGTTGTGGTTTCCTGTGAGGGCGCCAAGATGGTCGAGCTCGAAATCCGCAAGGGTGTCTTTGTGCGCTATGCAGACGGGATGCTTACCCTCGACATGGGTGACGAAGGCTATGGGCGCGACCAGAGGTCGATCGAGCTCAGCGAGCTTCGCGACCTGCGCGTGCTTTCGGACACTACGATGGTCGAGATTTTTGCAAATGGCGGCGAGGCGGCACTTACGAGCCGTACCTATTCGCCGGCGGTTCCGGCGATGGGGTTGCATGCCGAGAGTGCGGCGTCGATGGATTTCTACCGCCTCGCGCATTAACCATGCGTGAGGCACGATTGGACTTGCTGGGCGGAATGTGTTGCAGTTGCCGCAGCGAACTACCGTTTATCGCGTATAGCTACCGTTTGCGGGATAAGTAACACTCATTTATAAACCGTGTAAAATCTCAGCCAAGCACGGAGTTTTCCAGGGAGACGCTGTCCTTTGTTATGTGCAAGGGACGGCGTCTCTTTGGCGCTTGGACGCCGTTGTGCAACAGTGCGGCGGCGCGTGCCATGTATTGAAAAACCAATGTCGAGATGGGTCGTGATAAGAATGGGCAAGTACGTAATCGTGGTTGAATCTGGTTCGGATGTGACGCCAGAGCTCTGCGAACGCTACGGCATCGTGCGCGTGCCCATGCATGTCACGATTGGTGACGAGACCGTCGAGGACGGCTCGATCGATCCGCTCGAGATTTATTCGCGCTGCAACGAGTTTGGCGTGATGCCCAAGACCAGTGGCTGCGCACCGGCAGATTTCTCCCGTGTGTACGACCGCATTCACGCCGAGCAGCCCGACGCGACTATTCTGCATCTCGCGTATTCCGAGGCCACGACCTGCTCGCATCAGTCCTCAAAGATTGCGGCCCAGGGGCGCGACTACGTGTTCTCCATGGACACGCGCTTTGTCTCGGTGGGCCAGTCGCTCGTTGTCGTCGAGACCGCCAAATACATCGAGGCTCACCCCGATGCCACCGTCGACGAGATCTTTGCATTTACGAACTCCGTCATGGACCGCGTGCTGTTGGGCTTTGTTCCTACGGACCTTGCCTTCCTTAAGGCGGGCGGTCGCTTGTCCAACGTCGCGTTCCTAGGCGCCCATCTGCTCAAGATTAAGCCCTGCATTGAGGTGACGGGCGGCAAGTTCGTGGCGACTAAGAAGTTCCGCGGCTCTATGCTCAAGTGCGCCCGCGCCTTTATTGACCACATGGTTGCCAAGGGCGAGATCGACTACTCGCACATTGGCCTGGCGTATTCGGTGGGCCTTTCCCAGGAGCTGCGCGACGACATGGAGGGCTATGCGCATGACCTGGGCTTTAAGGATATTACCTGGACTCAGGTTGGCGGTGTCATCTCGAGCCATTGCGGCCCGACCGCCTTCGGTGCGGTGCTCACGCTTAAGGCGTAAGGCCTGGCGTCTATCGATTTCTATTGCCTCGGCGACGGGCGGGTTGTGACAACCTTCCCGCCGCTTTTGCGTGAAGTAAAATAGGACGACCTAATTGACCCCTAAACCGTTTTGCCATCATGCGTATGGGCTAGAATGGCTCTGACATTTATGTAACTAAAACCAATGAGAGGCAAGGTAGCGGGAATGGCTGAGATGACGCTCGAGGGTGTGGACGCTCGTCCCGAGGACTCTGCGTTTGCCCTGGGCCGCGTGCATTCGATTGAGACGATGGGTACGGTCGACGGTCCCGGCATCCGCTTTGTGGTGTTTGTTCAGGGCTGTCCCATGCGCTGCGCGTATTGCCACAATCCCGATACCTGGTCTGTTAACGGTGGCACGATGGTGACCGTCGAGCATCTCATGGACGAGTTCCAGAGCAACCATGAGTTCTACCGTAGCGGCGGCATTACCGTTTCGGGCGGCGAACCGCTCCTGCAGCCCGAGTTTTTGGCCGACCTGTTCCGTGTGATGCACAACAACCCCGATGGCCGCGTACACACCTGCCTAGACAGCTGTGGCTATGCATTTGATCCCAAGCATCCGGAGAAGTTCGATGCTGTTCTCAACGAGACCGATATGGTGCTGCTCGACATCAAGCATGCCGATCCGGTTGAGCATAAAAAGCTGACCGGTTGCGATCCTGCGCGCATCCTGGCGTTTGGCGATGAGCTTGCCCGTCGCAAGATTAAGGTTGTTATTCGCCATGTGGTGGTGCCGGGTATCACCGACACGGCGGAGGAATGCGAGAAGCTCGGTCGCCTGATCGCTCCATGGCACAACGTGGTGGGCCTGGAAATGCTGCCGTATCACACGATGGGTGTCGTCAAGTACGAGCAACTGGGTATTCCCTATAAGCTCGAGGGCGTGCCCCAGATGGATACCGCGCGCATGCCCGAGCTGCGCAACGCCGTCATGGCCGGCATGAAAAAGCGCCGTGCGGAACTCAAAAACGCCATCGGCTAGCAGCACTCATTGGGGACAGACTTAAATGAGTGCCCCGGGCACATAGTTGATCGCTAAAGAGCCCCGTCAAGTTGCGGTGGAATAGTTCTTGTGTATCGGCCTATGCCGTCCAAACAGGAACTATTTCACCGCAACTGCGTTTTGGGCAGAGATGCGCAACAGAATCGTGCCATTTGGATAAATACGCCTGTGGTTTCTTTAAAGACGCCTTAAACGGTGTCAAACAATTTGGGAAAGAAATGGCTGCTCAGTATTATGCTGCTCGTATATGAACGGGCACAATCAGGAGACCACGTGCGAAAGGGCAAATCGCGGGACGAGTATGTGCCGCAGCATGGCAGCAGATATGAGACGAAGGGCATGTCTTCGCGCGGCCTTGCCGACGCTCGCTTTCGCGGGGCGAAGATTGCCGCCATAGGAATGCTAGCGTTAGCGGTTTTTATCCTCGGAATTGCCGTTAAAACCCACGCCTTGGAGCGAACGGTGCGCTCAGATGCGTCAACGGTACAGCTGCAAAACGAGAAGGTTTCAAAGTCCAAAGCGTCGGCAGATCAAGCTCTGTCGACGGCAGATCTCAAGACGAGACTTTCGAAGGCGGACTTCAACGATATCCCTTCGGGTGATACCGTTCAAACCTTCTCGTTGGTGGATAACAAGACTCCTACCTTGGAGGATCAGAGCCTTACCTCGCTCCAGGATGCCCTGAGTCGGGCGCAGGAGCTGGGCGACGTAGGCGTAGTGTTCTACGACCTATCGAGCGGTAGGGGCGTGACGTATAACGCCGATGTCGCGGTGTATGGAGCGAGCAGTTACAAGGCGCTGTATGCGCTCTATATTTGCGAGACGTTGGTCGAATCGGGGCAGGTGTCGCTCGATTGGGCTTTAGCCACGTATGGTGGTTACAGCATGGGCTGGCAGACGGTACGCGACCTTATCGAGAATGCCGTCGTCAACTCGGACAACGATTCGTTTATCGCGTTACGCGCGGCGTTTGACCATGATGGCTATGAGGATTGGATTGCCAACCTGGGTGTTGATAACGAAACGGCACTGGATCCGATGAGTGATTTTCCGACCTACTGCCCGCGCACCTCGGCCAAGTTGTGGTGCGAGATGAGTGAGTATTTGAGCTGTGACACCGAGACGTCGCAATGGCTGTCGGGCCTTCTGACCTCTACGACCCGATCGTTTATTCGCGATGGCATTGCGGACGATCAGGTCTTGGTGCGCAACAAGGCGGGTTGGATCAGCGAGGACGGTTGCTATTCGACATGCGATGCCGGACTGATCGACGTCGACGGCCATAGCTATGTTATGAGCGTCATGACGTCGATGCCGTGGAGCGATCGCTCGAGCGAGGTTACGGCTGCGATTGCAAAGGCGCTCTATGATGTGCGGTCCTCGTTGGCCTAGCGACTTCGTAAAAAGTGAAAGAACCAAAATGCTGGTACCATACCGTGGATAAGCAATTTGCACGAATTTGGGGGGATGGCATGGCAACCATCGCGATCATAGGCGCACTCGAAAAAGAGGTTACGCAGATTAAAGAAGAACTGAACGGCGCTCATGTGTCGCAAGAGGCGGGCTTGACCGTTGTAAGCGGCGAGCTTGACGGTCTGACAGTAGTCGCCACGACCGCTGGCATGGGCACCGTGAATGCCGCCGCCGCAACGCAGCATCTCATCAGCAAATACGCCCCGCGGGCAGTTGTGTTTTCGGGTATCGCGGGCGGCCTAAACCCTAAGCTCCATATTAACGACGTGATTATTGGCAAGTGCCTGCGCTATCTGGATACTGACACGGCACTCATTGCCGAGTCGGCGCCGGGGCTCGAGGAGTTTGTCTCGACGCCGGCGTTGGTTGATGTTGCTGCCGCCGTGCTTGCCGAGCATGGATTTGTGGATGCCTCGACGGAGGAGACTTCTGCGGAGAAGGACCCCAAGCAGTTCCTGTGTGGCACTATCGCCACGGGTGACCGCTTTGTTACGGGTGACGCCATGCGTAACGCTGCGATTGAGGCCACGCATGCCGATTGCGTCGAGATGGAGGGCGCGGCAATTGCGCACATCGCGGCCAAGAATGGTGTCGATTGCCTGGTGCTGCGCGCTATCAGCGATAATTGTGACGAGGCATATGACGCGTTTTGTGAGCGCGAGTTCGATCTGGATGAGTACGCTCGCACCGCGAGCGGCATCACGCTTGACATCGTTCGTCGTATTGCCGCCGCGCAATAGCGCGCCCGTTTTGTAAAAACCTACGACCAAGGAGTGTCCATGGCCGATTCCATTAACTATCAGCTTGCCAAGTTCGTCGCCAGCTATGGCAAGGTTTCGCAGATTCCCGAGTCCACCTGCCCCGAGGTGAGCTTTGTCGGCCGCTCCAACGTGGGCAAGTCGTCGATTATGAACAAGCTTTTTGGCCGCAAGAACCTGGTCAAGGTTTCGAGTACGCCGGGCAAAACGAGCAACATCAACTTCTTTGAGGCCGATGACGTGCATTTTGTCGACCTGCCGGGTTACGGTTTCGCCCGTCGCTCCAAAGCTGAGCGCGATCGCTGGGCCGAGCTTATCGGCGACTTCTTTGACTCCGAGCGCAGCTTTAACCTGGTTGTATCACTGGTTGACATTCGTCACGACCCCAGCAAGCTCGATCATGACATGATCGACTACCTGCAAGGCAACGAGTTCAACTTTATCGTCTGCCTCACCAAAGCCGACAAGCTCAGCCGCACCCAGCAGGCCCGCCAGTCAGCAGCCATCAAAAAGCAGCTCAACGTCCCGGCCGAGAACGTAATCATCACAAGCTCCCAAACCGGCACCGGCATCGACGAACTCAAACGCCGCATCGCCGAGGCCTGCCTCTAGTAAGGGCTCCAGCCTAGCAAGAGCCCCTACCAATAAAAGGCCATAATTTCAGCCCGGCGCCCCTTCAAAGCGTGGGTCCCTGTAGACATCGCTAGTCACGTTACCATAGGGCCACCCAGGGGCATCCCCTTAAAAACATTCCGCAGCACGAGGCCCGCCTATCCGATGCTCCGAAGGAGCAGGATAAGCGGGCCTCAAGTGCGAGGACGTTTTTAAGGGGATGCCCCCGGGTGGCCCGGACAGACCGATCGGCGATGTCTACAGGTACTCGATTTGAGCGCCCTCGGTGTCGCACGTCAGAATATGCGTGTCACACTTGGGGAACTGCTCACGCAGCTTGACCTGCAGGAACTTTGCCACGATGGTGTCATCAGTTACGGCCATGAGGGTCGAGCCGGAGCCACTGATCCAGATGGTCTTGGCGCCGCCGTTAAGGCAGGTGTCGCGCACAGCGTTGTAGTCGGGAATCAGGCGGCGACGATAGGGCTCCTGGATGCGGTCGTCATTAGCGGCGGCAATCAGGTCCAGGTCACCAGTCTCCAAACCGCGCGTCATGCCGGCGATGCGGCCCATCTGCCACACGGCGGTGGAGAGCGGGATCTCCTGCGGCACGACCTTGCGCGCCTCACTCGTGTGTACTTCGTAGGGCGGAATCACGGTAATAAAACGCAAGCGATCGCTCACCTCGTAGCGAAGGCACTGGGGGAGCGAGTCGGTCGGCGTAAAGGAGCAGACGGCGCCGCCTAGGATAGCGGGGGCGACGTTATCGGGGTGGCCCTCGACCTCGGTGGCAATGCGGACGAGCTCGGCGCGGTCGACGGTGTGGCCCGTTAAAGCGGCGGCGGCCATGATACCAGCGACAACGCAGGTGGAGCTGGAACCCAGGCCACGAGCGACGGGAACGTCAGTCTGAATGTCGATGGCGACGGGGAAGGCCGGCTCGCCCCATGCGGCCAGCGCATCCACAAAGCTCACGTAGACTAGGTTGCTCTCGTTTTGGAACTCCTCGGGGCAGCCCGTGATGGTGAGCTTGTCGGCGCGCTCGAAGGTGAAGTGCGAGTAGAGGCTGACGGCCATGCCGAGGGTATCGTAGCCAATGCCCAAGTTGGCGCTTGTTGCTGGGACGGTGATCTTGATCATGGGAATCTCCTGGGCGGTCTGCCTGTTTAGTTCGCTGCTCGGGCAGTCCTGGCTCGCTCGGAAAGCACATTAAGTGCTTTCCGGCTCGTGCGGAACTCGCGACGAACTAAACAGGCAGACCCGCATGTCAGTTCGCCATCATCCCGAGGGTTATCTGATGAAAGAAGGTGCGCCGGCTTTCGCCGGCGCTTAATAAGGGGTTTTAGTTGGAAGTCATCTTTTTTGCTGCAGACTCTACGTAGTTGGCCATATCGGCTACGTCGCAGACGTCTTCGAAACGGACGGGTTTGGACTCGAGCTCGGCGAGCTGGGTCGGGGCGACCGTGTTGGTGGCCTGCTCGAGTACACGCATAGCCTCAAAATCATCCTCGGGAACGTTGAGGCCCAGAGCGTCGCAGCAGGCGCGCGGGAACTTGTAGGGGCTGGCGGTCGAAAGCAGCACGCGGGCCTTGGCGCCCTCGGCGGGGGCGACCTGCTCAAAGACGTGATAGCCGCAAGCGGTGTGCGGGTCGATTATGTAGCCGTTCGCACCCCAGCAGCTCTTGATGGCAGCGCGGACCTCGTCCTCGGTGGCCCAGCCGCAGCCAAACACGCTCTGGATCTTGGCCAGCAGCTCGGCGGTCACCTCGTAGCGGCCGGTCTGTGCCAGCTGCTCCATAAGGCCGGCAACAAGCTCGCAGTCGCCATTGGACAGGAAGTACAGCATGCGCTCCAGGTTAGAGCTGATGAGGATGTCCATCGACGGCGAGATGGTCGTGAAGAACGGACGGTTGCGATCGTAGACGCCGGTGGTCAGGAAGTCGGCAAGCACGTTGTTCTTGTCGCTCGCCACGACGAGCTTGGCGACGGGCAGACCCATGCGCTTGGCGTAGTAGCCGGCCAAGATATCGCCAAAGTTGCCGGTGGGCACGCAGAACTCTACGGCGTCGCCAGCCTCGATAGCGCCGGCGCGTAGCAGTTGCGCATAGGCGGCAAAGTAGTAGACGACCTGCGGCACCAAGCGGCCGACGTTGATGGAGTTGGCGCTCGAAAGCACGGTGCCGGCGGCCTTCAGGCGCTCGGCCAGTTCCTTATCGGCAAAGATACGCTTGACGGCGCTCTGGGCGTCGTCAAAGTTGCCGCGGATACCGCAGACGGCGACGTTTTCGCCCTCCTGTGTGGACATCTGCAGGTTCTGGACGCGGCTGACCTTGCCCTCGGGATAAAAGACGGTAATGCCCGTGCCCGGGGCGTCGGCAAAGCCGGCGAGTGCGGCCTTGCCGGTGTCGCCCGACGTGGCGGTGACGATCATGATGCGCTCGGCGCCGCCGTCCTTGGCGGAGGTGCGGGCCATGAGGCGGGGGAGCATCTGCAGGGCGACGTCCTTAAAGGCGCTCGTGGGGCCGCCAAAGAGCTCCATCACATAGGTTTGAGGGACGTCGGTGCCCGGCGCTGTATCGAGTTTGACGAGCGGTGTGACCTCTTCACTTGCGAACGTGCCACGATATGCCTCGTCGACACACGCCGAAATTTCTTCGTCCGTGTAATCGTTCAGTAACATTCCCAACACATTTTGAGCGATTTCAAAGTACGATTTATCTGCAAGCGAGCTGATATCGACCTGCTGGGTGCCAAGCTCGTCCGAGACAAACAAACCCCCGTCGGGAGCTATGCCGGTGCGGATTGCCACCTTACTTGAGCATGATAAAGTGCGTCCTCGTGTACTATGATAAGTTCCCATATAACAGTGCTCCTCGGATACCTTGGTCCCAATCGGTGAACCCATGGTATCAGAGCGCGCAAAATAGGTTCGCAGAGGCTTTTTAGAAAGGTAACCTCCAGCCCATGATTAAGATTGCCAAGTTTGGCGGCTCGTCGGTCGCCGACGCCGAACACTTTAAGAAAATCAAGGCCATCGTCGATGCCGACCCGGCTCGCCGTTTTGTGGTGGTTTCCGCCTGCGGTCGCCGCTTTAAGGGCGACACCAAGGTGACCGACCTGCTCTACCTGGTTAACGCGCACGTTAAGTACCACGTGTCGTGCGAGGAACTGCTCGAGGACATTGGCCAGCGCTATTTTGATATCGCTGACGAGCTGGAGCTCACCTATCCCATCCGTGAGGAGTTTGCGGCCTTTGCCGAGCGTGCTCGCTCCGGTGGCTACTCTACTGAGGAGCTCGTAAGCCGCGGCGAGTACTTTACCGCTCGCCTGATGGCTGAGTACCTGGGCCTACCGTTCCTGGACGCCGCGACGGTCGTGGCGTTCCATCACGACGGTACGCTCAGCATGAATCGCACCTCCGAGCTGGTGCAAGAGTACGGTCAGCAGGGCGGCTTCGTTATGCCCGGTTTCTATGGCGCGACGCGTGAGGGCCAGATCAAGCTGCTCGATCGTGGCGGCGGCGATATCTCGGGCTCGATCCTGGCCAAGTGCCTGGGCGCCGACCTGTACGAGAACTGGACCGACGTTTCGGGCTTCTATTCTGCCGATCCGCGTATTGTGCCCGAGGCTCAGCCCATTGCGCGCGTTACCTACGAGGAGCTGCGCGAGCTTTCGTACATGGGCGCAAGCGTCCTGCACGAGGAAGCTGTGTTCCCCGTGCGCGAGGCTGGTATTCCGCTGGTCATCAAGAACACCAATGCGCCGCAGGACCCCGGCACCATCATTAGCGAGACGGCTGATGAGGGCGAGGCGGAGCCCATCATTACCGGCGTGACCGGCAAGCGCGGCTTTGTCGCCATCAACGTTGCCCGCGACCGCACCAAGCCGCGTGTCGGCTTTATGCGCCGCGCGCTTTCGGTCTTCGAGCGCTATGACGTTTCCGTCGAGCACATGCCCACCGGTGTCGACCGCTTTGGCGCCGTGGTGCAGGAGCAGGACGTGCACGACTCGCTGTACTCGCTCGTGGGCGACATTCAGCAGGAGGTCGAGCCGCTCGAGATCGAGGTCGTTGAAGGCTTGGCGCTCATCGCGACCGTCGGCCGTAACCTGCGCGGCCGCGCAGGTATCTCGGGCCACCTGTTTGGCATGCTTGGCCAGGCCGGCGTGAGCGTGCGTATGATTTCGCAGAGCTGTGACGAGATCAACATCATTATCGGTGTCGAGGAGAAGGACTTCGACCTGGCGATTCGGACCATTTACCGCGCCTTCTCCGATGAGAACGGCATTGTGAAGGTCTCCGACCTGGAGGCTCCCGCGCCGGTCGATCCCGTCCCGGCCGCGCTCAAAAAGTAGTGACTGCTCGGTAGGTTTTTGGGTCATGTCTCAAAAATCTACCGTGGGGCGTTTCGTTTCGGTTTCGTTTCGACGGGGCGGGTTTCATATCCGTCCCGTTTTTGTATAAACTGGGCAAGACTATTCAGCCTGCTCGGCGTGCGGGCAAAAGCCACAACCTTAAAAGGGGGAAGCATGAAACAGTACACGGTTGCTATTTTGGGCGCGACGGGAGCTGTTGGCACCCAGATGCTCGAGTGCCTCAACGAGCAGGAGTTTCCGGTTGGCAAGCTCAAGCTGCTGGCGAGCGCGCGCTCTGCGGGCAAGACCGTCGAGTTCCGCGGCGAGCAGGTTGTGATTGAGGAGGCTTGCCCCGAGGCTTTTGAGGGCTGCGACATCGTACTCGGCGCTGCCGGCGACGATATCGCCAAGGAACTGCTGCCCGAGGCCGTCAAGCGCGGCGCCGTCGTGGTCGACAACAGCCATGCCTTCCGTCTGGATCCCGAGGTGCCGCTGGTCGTGCCCGAGATTAACGCCGATGACATTAAGTGGCACCACGGCTTGATCGCCAACCCCAACTGCGCGACTATCATCGGCCTGGTTCCCACGTGGCCGCTACATCAGCTCGCCGGCGTGAAGCGCATGATCGTGTCCACGTATCAGGCAGCTTCGGGTGCTGGCACTCCCGGTATGGCCGAGCTCGAGGCTCAGCTGGCCGCTCTGGGCCGTGGTGAGGAGATTCCCGAGCCGCGCGCCTTTGCCGCCCAGCTGGCGAGCAACCTGATTCCGCAGATTGGCGGCGTCAAGGAGGAGGGCTTTACCTCCGAGGAGATGAAGCTGCAAAACGAGGGCCGCAAGATCATGCACCTGCCCGAGCTGCGCGTGAACTGCACCTGCGTGCGCGTGCCCGTGCTGCGCTCGCACTCCGAGAGCATTACGCTCGAGTTCGAGCGCGACATTACGGTTGAGGAGGCCCGTGCTGCGCTGGCCGCCGCTCCGGGCGTCAAGCTGGTTGACGACATGAGTGCCGAGGATGCGCACGACCGCTTCCCCATGCCGATGGACACCTCCGACCAGGACCTGATTTGGGTCGGTCGCGTGCGCCGTGATATCTCGAACCCCGAGGCCGCACGTGGCATTACCTTCTGGTGCTGCGGCGACCAAATCCGTAAGGGCGCGGCAACCAACGCTGTCCAGATCGCTAAGCTGCTCTGCGAGTAGGTTGACCTGTCCGGCGGGGGCCGGGTTTAGTTTTCAGAACGTCCTCGACCATGTGTGGCGCCTTGTCCTGCTCCTTCGGAGCCGCGGACAAGGCGCCACACTGGTCTGCGGAGTGTTCTGAAAACTAAGCCCGGCCCCCGCTTGCGGTGACGTTGCTGCGAGCGGCTTGCGATGGGGCCGTTGTTGGTTGGGGCCGCTGGGCTGATATGGGAGCACGTGGTTGTTGCGGGGCCTAGTCCCGGCGGCGGCCTCGGCGCTTCGCGCCTGCCGCCTGGGTCTACTGCGGGGCCGTGGCGGCAGCGGCGGCGCTTCGCGCCTGCTGCTTGGGGTGACTTTGGGCTTGGTGCGAATTGAGGTCTAATACTTTCCCGAGAAGTGAAGGACCTTATTTGGACCCCCGAAGCATTGGCATATTTTGACCGCTATTTCCTGCGGTTTTGCAGCGCGAATCCTGCGGTTTTGCGGTCTAAAGGTGTGGATGCTCCGGGACTTCGTTTTTACTCGTTCACTTCTCGGGAAAAGTATTAGAGCTCAGCTGGCGGGGGTACCGCCCTGGCGTCGAAGCCCCGCGTCTTTTTCGCTTGATTAGGGAAAACAGTCTCGCTTAAGTAATTGCGAGCCCGCCCAGACGTATCTGCGGGGTTGTCTGTACAATTCGCGGTATTATGTTGCGGAGCTTTGAAGGGAGCCGCTGGTGGTCACGACGACGTTTGCTTCGCCTTTGGGCGAAATCCTGCTTGCCGCTGATGGCCGCGGTCTGACGGGGCTTTGGTTTGAGGGGCAGGAGCACTTTGGCTCCACGCTTCTCCGTGAAGACTCCGAACATGTTGAAGGCGTCGATGCGGTTTCCGGTACTGGTGGCATGTCGTCGGTGAGTCCGGCAAATGGTGCGGCCTCTTCGGTGCTTGAGCGTTCCTGGGCTTGGCTGAATGCTTATTTTGCAGGGCAGGAACCTCGGTTTACGCCGCCGTTGCATATGATCGGCACGGCGTTTCAGCGTGAGGTTTGGTTTGAGCTGCTTTCGATCCCGCGTGGCGAGGTCGCTACGTATGGCGAGATCGCCCAGCGTGTTGCGGCTCGACATCGTGTGCCGGGAAATGAAGCGCCCGTTGTATCTCCTCGCGCGGTGGGGGCTGCGGTCGCTCGCAACCCTATTTCGATTATCGTGCCGTGCCATCGCGTGGTCGCGGCCGACGGATCGCTCAACGGATACGCCGGTGGACTGGATCGCAAGGAGTGGCTGCTGCGCCTCGAGGGTGCCTATCTATAAGCTGCAGGCGGCCGCAACGCCCATGCGGCAAGCGCGCTCGCTGTACGGGCGTTGTTTGCAGGGCGAGATGTGAAGCCGCCCGTTCCTTAAGTCCGACTAAGCTATAACCTTGCTTTTTTAAATATGCTCATCGACCTGCTAAGGCAGCACTAAGGCGAGTGCGGGTGCGCTATTATCGGCGCTCACGGAGCGCTTGGTGTTCTTGGCACGCATGGACGAGGGCTCGGCGGGCTTTACCATGGCGTCGATCGATCTTTCGGAGGCGGTGAACAAGACGGCGGCGCCGTTTAAGTCGGTGGCGGTCTCAGGCGGTAAACGCCTGTCGACGTCGATTGCGACCGGCGTGCGGACCCATGCCGATGCCGCGGCGGTGGCGCAGGTGGTTGAGTTGCTACTGGACAACGCCACGCGCTATGCGAGCGAGGGCAGCGTGATTGAGCTGAGCCTGTGCGCCGTTTCGCACGGCAAAGGCAAGGGCGCCGCCGAGCTTGTCGTATCGAACGCCGTGGACGAGCTGCCCGAGGGCGACCTGGACCGATTGTTCGATCGCTTCTATCGTGCGGATGCGTCGCGCAGCTCCAAGACGGGTGGCTCGGGCGTGGGCCTGTCCGTGGTGCGTGCCATCGCCGAGGCCCATGGAGGCGCCGCCACCGTATCCGGTCACGGCAACCAGATCACCTTCACCGTTTGCCTTTAAAACCTGCCAAAAAGGAACAGGTTTATTTTGGCAGGTTTTATCTGGGGAAACGTCCGCAGGAGAGGGCATGGGCGGTGTGAACATATGCATCTCTACCTGCTAAAATATAGGCATCGTTATTCGGCTCCTGAGTGGAAAGGAGACGGTCATGCAGTACGAGATCGGCGGAGGGGCTTTCCCGGTTGTTACGTGCAACCTTAGCGATGGCGAATCCATGATCACCGAAAGCGGCGCCATGGCTTGGATGACCCCCAACATGGAAATGTCTACCTCGGGCGGTGGCATCGGCAAGATGTTCTCCAAGGCTTTTTCGGGTGAGGCATTGTTCCAAAACATTTGGACCGCGCGTGGCGATGGCATGATCGCGTTTGGCTCCTGCTTCCCCGGCCGCATCGTGCCAATCGAGATCGGTCCGGGCAAGAGCTGGATTTTGCAGAAGCGTTCGTTCCTTGCCGCGGAAAGTGGCGTCGAGTTGAGCATTCACTTTAACAAGAAGGCAAAGGCCGGCGTCTTTGGCGGCGAGGGCTTTATCATGCAGAAGCTCACGGGCTCGGGTGTTGCTTTTGCCGAGATCGACGGCGACCTGGTTGAGTACGAGCTCGCTGCTGGCCAGCAGATGATTGTGGATACCGGCAACGTGGCCGGCTTTGAGGAGACCGTGAGCATCGACGCTCAAATGGTCAAGGGCGTCAAAAACATCATGTTTGGTGGCGAGGGCGTGTTCAACACCGTGCTCACCGGTCCCGGTCGCATCTGGTTGCAGACGATGCCCATTTCCAATCTTGCGGCAGCAGTGGCCTCGATGACCAACAACAATAACTAGTCCGCATAGGATAGCGCGCGGCGGGCTTACCCTGTCGCGCGCTTTTTTGCTGGCAAACGCCTCGCTTATAGAGTGTGGCTGCGCTGCTACAGCGAGCGTCGTCATCTCGTCACCCTGATAGCTTGCGGCAAGCGTGGCAATGAGGAGTGAGAATTTGAGTGCTCAGTCCCAAGTCATAATGGCGGCCATGCCAACAAGCAAAAACGAGTTGCCGGTGTCACGGAAAGGCGGGCGTCGGTCGATTCCACGTGAGACGGCTGTGCCGATCTGCACGGCCGCCCCTGCGCGTCCCGCGCTGCCCCCAAAGAGGTACGTTTCCCCTTATAAAACCTGCCAAAATAAACCTGTCCCTTTTTGGTCGGTGCGAAATGGGTAATACTAAAGAGTTATCCGACCAGATGGGAATTAATCGATGGCCTATATCGAATTCAAAGACGTCATCAAGGCATACGGCGAGGGCGATGCCCGCATCCACGCGCTCGACGGCGCGAGCTTTACGGTCGAGCGCGGCGAGCTCGCCATCATTTTGGGTGCTTCGGGTGCCGGCAAGACCACGGCTCTCAACATTCTGGGCGGCATGGACACGGCAACTTCTGGCACCGTGACGGTGGACGGGCGTGACGTGAGCTCTGCCAACGAGGCTCAGCTTGTGGAATACCGTCGCGCCGATGTTGGCTTTGTCTTTCAGTTCTACAATCTGGTCCCTAACCTGACGGCGCTTGAGAACGTCGAACTCGCGGCGCAGATCTGCCCCGATTCGCTCGATGCCGAGCAAACGCTTCGCCAGGTTGGCCTGGGCGACCGCCTCGCTAACTTTCCGGCGCAGCTTTCGGGCGGCGAGCAGCAGCGCGTATCCATCGCCCGCGCGCTGGCTAAGAACCCCAAGCTGCTTTTGTGCGACGAGCCTACGGGTGCACTCGACTACAAAACCGGCAAGCAGATCTTGCAGCTGCTACAGGACACTTGCCGCAAGCAAGGCATTACGGTCATCATCATCACCCACAACTCTGCGCTGGCGCCCATGGCCGATCGCCTGATCCGCTTTAAGAGCGGCCGCGTGGAGAGCGAGACGATCCAGCAAAATCCTGTGCCTATCGAGACGATCGAGTGGTAGCGCCCATGAATCAGGACCGCCAAAACAGTCAACGCCGCGACGCGCAGAACACGGAGCGCGAGCAGGATTTTACGACCTACCGTACCGCCCAAAGCTCAAACGATATGGTGCCGACGGTTTTTCGCCGTGGCATCTACCGCACGATTCGCGGCAGCCTCAAACGCTTCTTGTCTATCGTTGTGATCACCGCGCTTGGCGTGAGCGTGATGTGCGGCCTTAAGGCGGGCTGCGAGGACCTGTGTGATTCGGTCGACGCCTATTTTGACCAGCAGAATGTCTATGACATCAACGTGCAGTCGACCTATGGTCTGACCGGTGACGATATTGCCGCGATCCAAGAGGTCGATGGCGTCGAGACGGCCGAGGGCATCTATACCGAGACCGCCTATACCGCCGTGGGTACGACGCGCGAGCGCGTGGTCGTGCAAAGTCTCTCCAAGGAGAACATCGATCAGCCGGTGCTCGTGAACGGCGATTTGCCCGAGAGCGCCGATGAGGTCGCGGTGACTTCGAAGTTCCTGAAGGCTTCGGGCAAGAAAATCGGCGATACGGTGAGCTTTGCCGCCAACGATGCGAGCTCGTCGAACCAAAGCGCCAAGGACCAGTTTGCCGATGGGGACTACACCATCACGGCAGAGGTTCTCGATCCCACCGACGTGAGCTCCGACTCGACGGTCAACGCCTTCCGTGCCGCCTCGGCCGCGGACTACAAGTTCTACGTGAGCGAGGATGCCGCGACGTCGTCGTCCTATTCCGCGATTCACGTGGTCGTCGAGGGAGCCAAGAGCCTCAACTCCTATTCGGATGCCTACTCGGCAAAGATCAATGAGGTCAAGGGCAATATCGAGAAGATCCGCGAGGAGCGTGAGAAGGCGCGCGCTCAGGAGTTGACGGTCGACACACCGGCGAGCTTGGACGCGGCTGAGCGTCAGGCGGATATGGTCTTTGGGATCGAGCAGGACAACATCAACCGCATGGCCGAGGGCAGCGACGAGCGTGCGCAGGCGCAAGCCGACCTGGACCAGCGCCGTGCCGCCGCCGGCCAGCAGTTTGCCGATGCCCGCGCCGAGCTCTCTGACCTGGGCGAATGCACCTGGTACATCCAGGACCGCGGCAATATCGCAAGCTACTCGAGCGTCGAGAGCGATAGTTCCTCAATCGAGGCCATCGCCACCGTATTCCCGTTTATCTTCTTTATCGTCGCCGTGCTCATCAGCCTCACCACCGCCACACGCATGGTCGAGGAGGAGCGCACGCTCATTGGCCTGTACAAGGCGCTCGGCTACTCGCGCGGGCGCATCCTGTCCAAATACGTGGACTATGCACTGTGGGCGTGCCTGATTGGCGGCGTGCTCGGCAACGTCATCGGATTCGTGGGCCTGCCGCTGTTCTTGTTTACGGTGTTCGACGACATGTACTCGCTGCCCCAGATGCTGCTTTCGTACGACATCGTGTCATCGCTCGTATCGGTGGCGTTGTTTACCGTGGGCGTGGTGGGCGCCACGATTATCGCCTGCCGCCACGAGATGGCCGAGACCCCGGCCTCGCTCATGCGTCCCAAGGCCCCGCGCGCCGGCTCGCGCATCTTGCTTGAGCGCATCGGCTTTGTCTGGCGTCGCATGGGCTTTTTGAACAAGGTGGCAGCGCGTAACCTGTTCCGCTACAAAAAGCGTGCCTTTATGACCATCTTTGGTATCGCGGGATGCACGGCGCTCGTGATCTGCGGTATGGGTATCCGCGATACGTCGGTGGCGCTTTCGCCCAAACAGTACGGCCACATCACACGCTATGACCTGCTGGCGGTCGCCAATCCCGACGATTTTTCGCAGACGTGCGCGGCGTTGGATGAGCGCAGTGCAGCCAAGGATTCCAACGTGACCGTGACTTCGACGCTGCCGATTATGACCGACAACGTCACCTTTACATTTGGCGGCAAGAGCGAGACCGTGCAGCTGATCGTGGTGCCCGATGACCGCACGGGTGACTTGGGCGATTACGTGCGCCTGGAGGATGAGTCCAAAGAACCGCTCGCCCTGCGTGACGGAGATGTGTATCTGAGCAAGAGCTCACAGCTGGTGCTGGGGATCAAGCCGGGTGACACGGCACACGTCCAGGATTCGTCGCTCAATGTTGCCAAGGTCAAAGTCAGCGACATCTCGCTCAACTATCTGGGCAATACGCTTTACATGACGCAGAGCACCTATGAGCGCGCGTTCGGTCGAAGTGCACGCCTTAACGGCGTCTTTGTGCTGCTTAAGGGTTCGTCGGCCGACCAGATTGCGTTTAGCAAGAATCTTAAGAGTGACGGTTGGCTTACGATTTCGAGTACGGCCGAGCATTGGGAAAACTATGAGGCGAACTTTACGATTATCAATTCGGTCGTGGTGCTCGTGACCTTTATGGCGGCGTGCCTGTCGTTTGTGGTGGTGTTTACGCTGTCCAACACGAATATCTCCGAGCGCGAACGCGAGCTGGCGACCATCAAGGTGCTGGGCTTCCGCCGTGGCGAGGTGCACCACTACGTCAACAAGGAGACGTTGATCCTCACGGCGATCGGCGCTGCGCTGGGCGTGCCGCTGGGCGGCTTGCTGGCCGAGAGTTTTACGTACATTTTGCAGATGCCGTCGCTGTATTTTGATGTTGAGGTCGAGCCGCTGAGCTACGTGCTATCCGTGCTTCTGGCCTTTGGCTTTACGTTTATCGTCAACCTCGCCACCAACCGTACCCTCAACAAGATCGACATGGTCGGCGCCCTCAAGAGCGCCGAGTAACCTGCCAAAAAGGGACAGGTTTATTTTGGCAGGTTTTATCGGGGCAAACGCCGGACAACCATTAGGTGGCCCGGCGTTTGCCCCGTCAAACGGGCTTTCCATTTGCCTTTCATTCTATTTGGTTTTCGCTCGCAGGCGTGGATGAGAGGCTCTCTTTGGCCTTCGAGATTGGGCTTGTATGGGTCGTATGCCACAAAATGGGCCTATCTACTACGTTTGCTACCACACCCTCGACCGTGACAAAGGTTATGAAATTAAAACCGCAGGTAGAGGGCTTGCCAGCTTTCGGAAAAGGCGGGTATGGTCGGCCCTCTCGAGTTAAACGTAGTAAATAGGCCCTTTTCTTGGCGCGCGGTCAGCTCAATGCTAATCTCCGTGCCGGAACTGACCCAGTTGTTTGTAAGTTGCGGTGATATACGGACTGTTTGGCGCTTTGGAGCTTCAAAACAGTCCCTATCTCACCGCAACTTAGGAGAAGGGCGGGGGCGGTTGGGTGCTGGTGGGTCGGAGCGTGTTAGGCCTGTTTGCGGTGCTTCCATTGTTTGCGACACCAGCGCATGAGCGCCTTTATGACGGGAATCGTGATGAGGATGATCCATGCAGGATGGGGCTGTCCCAAACAGAGCCACATGTAGAGGAACCAAGCGATGGCGGCTGCCGGGTAGATGACCTCGATCAGCTTAGACAGGTGGCGCCGATCGATAAAGTCACCAATCGCGTAGTAGACGGGAACCAGAAAGACGAGGAAAAGCCCCATGCCCCATGTGCCGTAGACAATGCCGAGCACCAGATAGGCGAGAGTAACAAGTGCGGGGAAGGGGAATTTGTTCCATGCACGTCCGACCTTGGTGTGGAAATGCTTGCCATGATGGTCGAGCTTGTCGTGTGCTTCCTTCCAGCTGGAAAACGTTTCGCCGTCGATGGTGACGGTGCCGTCGTCATTGGTGCGTACGCTATGTCCATCGTCCTCAAGCGTATCGATATGCACGCCGTCCGGCCCCACATGCACCTCTTCGCCCTTGCGCTCGTTGGTCACATGGATGCCGCTCCAACCAACATGGACTTCCTCGCCCTTATTGGGATCAATGACGTGGATACCGCGCGCGAGGGAAATGTCGACAAGTGGTTTGTCGCCGCAATCGGCGTGCCCGGCAGAATCCTCAGCCTCGTCAGCCACATCCGCCGTCTTGGTGTCGGCGCTACCGTCCTCCAGGTCGTCGGCATCGTTGGCCGCCTCCCCATACAACAGCTCATCCAGCGACACGCCATACAGCGCGGCGAGCGCAATAAGGTTATCGGTATCGGGCGAGGATTCGCTGCGCTCCCATTTACTGACAGCCTGACGACTTACGCCCAGCTGGGCGGCAAGCGCCTCCTGAGAAAGCCCGGCAGCTTTACGGCGATCGACGAGGCGCTGTGCCATCGCAAGATCCATGGTGGTTCCTTTCGTTTGATGGTCGAATCGAATGAGCCGAGTATGCCGAGAACAGCCGGTAGCGACCACCATTTCTAGTTAGAATCTGCCCCAACCCTACCGCAACTACCGGTAGCAACCCCTAGCGACCAGCCATTTTAGGACAAATGTCAGTGCTACTCTCAGCTAAGAGCCTGCAACATCCCAAAATCTCAGCCCACGCACTTGCAGCAAGAAGACGAATAGCCTCGGCCTCCCTAGTTACCGCAGGAGGCCCTAGGGCCTCCGATGAGAGCAGTTCCAGCCGAGGCTATTCGTCGCCGAAGCTGATGCCCAACGCCTTGGCCTCGCGCACCAGATCGCTCTGGGGGTCGACATATTTGAGCTTGCCGGCGACCTCCTCGAGCGGCATGTGGCACATCTTGCCGTCACACAGGGCAATCATGTAGCCAAACTCGCCGCGTAGGCAGCCGAGCGCTGCCTCGACGCCGCACTGGGTCGCAAAGATGCGGTCTTGGGCGTCGGGCTGGCCGCCGCGCTGCGTGTGGCCGGGGATGGCGACGCGGGTCTCGCGACCGGTCTTGGCCTCAATCTCCTTGGCGATGTCGTAGACGATCGACGGGCTCGTGCGCTCGGCAAGCTTCTTCTTGTATTCCTTCTTGGACAGCGCCGCGTCCTCCTTGGAGATAGCGCCCTCGGCGACGGCCACGATGGTAAAGCGGCTGCCGGTCTCCATGCGATGTTCGATGGTCTTGATGACGTTATCCATGTCGTAGGGGATTTCGGGAATCAAGATGACATCCGCGCCGCCCGCGACGCCGGCGTACAGTGGAATCCAGCCAACCTTGTGGCCCATGATCTCGATAACGAACACGCGCCCATGGCTCGAGGCGGTAGTGTGGATGTCGTCGATGCACTTGGTGGCGACGTCGATGGCGCTCGTAAAACCAAACGTCAGCTCGGTGCCCCAAGTGTCGTTATCGATGGTCTTGGGCAGGGCGATAACGTTGAGGCCCTCTTCGCGCAGGCGGTTGGCGGTCTTGGTGGAGCCGTTACCGCCTAGCATAAACAGGCAGTCGAGCTGCAGCTTATGATAGGTGTGGACCATCGCCGGCACCTTCTCGACACCATCGGCTTCGGGGGTATCCAGGCGCTTGAACGGCGTGCGGCTCGTGCCCAGAATGGTGCCGCCGCGGGTGAGGATACCGCTAAAATCGGCGGGCGTCATGACGCGGAACTTGCTGTAGATAAGGCCCTGGTAGCCGTCCTCAAAACCGTAGATCTCGATAGGTTCTTTGCTATTGGTCATAAGCGTTTTGACGATGCCGCGCATGGTGGCGTTGAGCGCTTGGCAGTCGCCGCCACTGGTAAGAAGACCGATCCTAAGCATGATGAATCCTTCCGGGCAAGTTATAACATGCGAATAAGTTTACCCCCGCACACTGTTGATACGGGGGTAAAACGTGTTAGCTCAAGCGTATAGAAATGTAAGCAACGTCAGGGAGCGTAAGGTCGACGGGCCTGGCTCCTTACAGTGCGAAGGCGTCGACGTCGCCCCAGTGGCGGCGCAGCGTAATAGCGGCGGCGGGTTCGGTATTGTCAAAGACGACCGACCATTGCGTGTTGCTGGTGATGTCTTCCGGATTGGGCTCTTGCGCCGCAGCGCGAAGGGCCTTCCAAGCGACTGTCTCGTCTTGGGCGCCGGCATGGGCGTCGAGGACATCGGCGATTGCGACGGCGCGCTCTTTACCATGGCCCAGCTCGCCATTCTTTTGGTTGGGCAGCACTTCGTCGCCATAGCAAGCGTAGAAGTTTGTAACCTGGCGTACAGGAGTCGCTTTGAAAGCGCGGTCCGGATCGCGCGGATCCCACTCTACTACGCGCGCGTCACCGGCGGCGTCGTTGATAAAGAAGTGGTAATCGCGTCCTGCCATGGCGTGCATGTCGTAGGCGGAAAGCAGGTCGACAGCTTCTTGCGTGGTGGTGGCACGGTCGAGCACCAGACGGATGGCGAGCGAGGTATTGATGACGGGGCGTTGCGTGTCCTGGTCACAGGGCTTGGAATCCAGGGTGAGTACGGCAATGGACACGCCGCACTCGTTAACACCGTCGAGCTGGGCAAACGGGCCCATGAGTGCGGCGGCGCGTCCGGCGACGGAGTCGAGCGGAGTGTTATCGCCCAGGTTGTTAAGGGCGGCAAACCCGATGGAGGCATAACCGCCGCGTGGGTGATTGCGCACCAGCAGCGCCGAGGTGTCGTCCTTAAAGTCGTAATTGCGACCGGTGCGCACGCGGCCTTCGGCATCTACGGCGACAAAAGCGCTGCAGGCAAACTGGGGCGCCTGGACATGTACCGGCACACCGGGCAGCACCTGCGCCACCACGGCATCGATGTAGGCCTGGTCGTCGCGCACGCCAGCGGCGATGATGCGATCAAGATCGTAGTCGTAGGCGATGTCGATTGCGTACAGGTCATAGCCATCCTCGTAGCCGGTCAAGCGTTTGAGCGACGCGGCGGACTTGATTTGCTTGTGATAAACGATACCGGTGGCAGCGGCAAGGCCAACGGCGACTCCCGCGACACCGCAGACGATGGCAATGTTACGTGGCTTCATGACGGCTCCTCTCGTCCTGTTAGCGTAATTGTCGCAAAAGGTGCACGGGCATGATGGCTCAACTTGGCGAGCGGCGCGGGATTAAACACGGAATGAAGAGTGCGGCGCTGGCGCGGCGGGGTATGCTGGAAGGGACCATCAACCCAGCGAAAGGGGAGAGCATGACGGATCAGGAAACGCCCGAGCGCGCGCATGTGACGGCCGATGATATCGAGGCCGCCAACGACCTTATCGACTTTATCGAGGCATGCCCCAGCATGTTCCATACGGCGGCGACCATTATGGCCGAGCTCGACGAGGCGGGCTTTACCTACCTGCCCGAGAATGCGGCGTGGGACATCGAACCGGGCGGGCGTTATTACACGCAGCGCAACACCTCGAGCGTCGTTGCCTTTAAGGTGGGCGAGGACCTGGCCGCGACGTGGGGCGAGGACGGCGTTGCCGGTGACTATCATTTTCAACTCACGGCGTCGCACAGCGATTCTCCGACGTTTAAGGTCAAGGCCGTGCCCGAGCTCGACGGCGCGGGCGAGACGCTGCGCCTGAACACCGAGGCCTACGGCGGCATGATCGACTACACCTGGTTCGACCGCCCGTTGGCGCTTGCGGGCCGCGTGTTGGTGCGCGAAGGCGACCGTATTGAGAGCCGCCTGCTCGCCACCGAGCGCGAGGTCGCTATCATTCCGAGCCTTGCTATCCATATGAACCGCGGCGTTAACGAGGGCTTTGCGCCCAACCGAGCCGTTGACCTGTGTCCTCTCATCAGCGCTGGTGACCTTAAGCAGGGCGACTTTGACGCCCTGATCGCCGACGAGCTGGATGTTGAGCCCGAGCAGATTCTGGGTCGCGACCTGTTCCTGGTCAACCGCCAAGATGCGCGCATTTGGGGCTGGGCCGACGAGTTTATCTCGACGCCCAAGCTCGACGACCTGGCCTGCGTCTACACCTCGCTGCAGGCATTTTTGGGTGCCGAGAACGCGCACGACGTTTCGGTCTTCTGCTGCTTTGATAACGAGGAAGTTGGCTCCGAGACCAAGCAGGGAGCCATGTCGACGTTCTTGGCCGATGCGCTGCTCCGCATTAACGGATCGCTGGGCTTTGACGACGAGTCGTATCATCGCGCCCTTGCCGCCTCGATGCTCGTGAGCTGCGACAACGCGCATGCCGTGCACCCCAACCACGCCGAGAAGTGCGACGCCCGCAACCAGGTTGTGCTCAACGGCGGCATCGTCATCAAGGAGGCCGCCAACCAGCACTACTGCACCGATGCCTTTAGTCGCGCGGTGTTCCAGGCCATCTGCGATGACGCTTACGTACCCACGCAGGCCTTTGCCAACAAGAGCGATATGGCCGGCGGCTCTACGCTCGGCAATCTGTCCAATATGCAGGCGAGCATGCATGCCGTGGACGTGGGTCTGCCGCAGCTTGCCATGCACTCGAGCTACGAGACCGGCGGCGTGCGCGACGTGATGTACGCCATCCGCGCCCTCACTGCCTTCTACGAGCGCGACCTCCATATCAACGGCGCCGAAAGCGTGGAGCTCTAAATGCGAGCCGAAGAAATGAAGGCCGAGCGTGGGGCTCAGCTTATTGATCGGGGTTTACAGCTGTTCGTCGCCGCTTGCCATGAGTCAGGGGTCGACGTGTCCAAGGCGCGACCAACGAGTGCTGAAGAACTCAAGCGTAACGCCTATTCGGACCGCTATGACGAGGAGACGGACTGGCTCTAATAAGCGAAGTGTCGAAAACGCTAGATGTATGTTTGATATCACTTTGGCGAGAGTGTCGCAGACAGAACTACCGGTATGGCGCAAGCCAACCTGACCCCATTGCACCAAACCTACCAAAAAGGGACAGGTTTATTTTGGCAGGTTTTATCTGGGCAAATGCCACAACGCCAACGACAAGACGGAACTGCTAAGGCTTGCAGATGAAGCCGACGCCAGCGAAACGCCGCAGGTAGAGCGCACGCCAGCGAGAGCCCGCCGTTTGAGCCAAGGTGCCGTGAAATGAAAAGGCGCTGACCTTCTGGTCGCGCCTTTGAAATTGAGCGGCAGATTGGCCAAACGACGGAACCCTAATGTTCGATCCAGCAACGCAGGGTCTCGCCGGCTTGCAGGTGACGCAGGTTCTCCGCGGCAATGTCGACCACATTGTTGAGCGTGGCTGCCAGGTGGAACCAACCTGAGACGTGCGGCGTGATGAGCATGTTGGGTGCATCCCACAGTGGGCTTGTCTCAGACAGCGGCTCGGGGTCGGTGACGTCGACCGCGGCGCCGGCGAGATGGCCCGACTCCAGGGCGGCAACCAAGTCGTCGGCGACCACAAGGTCGCCGCGGCCGCCGTTGGCAAAGAAGGCGCCCGGCTTCATCGCGGCGAAGAACTCGGCGTTCGCCAGGCCGCGGGTCTCGGGTGTGCTGGGCATAAAGGATGCGACGATGTCAGCCTCGGCCAGGCGCTCGGGCAGGGCATCCATGCCGTCCATGTCCTCAAACACAATGGGGTAGACGAGTGGATGGCGCTTGATGCCGCGGACGTGTGCGCCCATGCTGCGGCAGAGCGTGGCAAAGTGGCCGCCGATATCGCCCGCGCCCAGCACCAGCACGTTGGCATTTTTGAGCGAGGTGACCGGCCCCAAGTCCTCCCAGCGATGCTCGCGCTGCAGGTCCTGGTAGCCGGGCAGGCGCTTCATCATGGAAAGGACCATGGCAAACATGTGCTCGCTCACGGCCTGACCGTAGGCGCCGATCGAGCAAGACAGCTTGGCGTCAGCCGGCACGGTGCCGGCAGCAAGGTAGTCGTCATAGCCCGCGGTCTGCAGCTGCAGTAGCTGGAGGTGCTCGCATGCCGTGAGCATGTCAGGGTCGATGTTGCCCAGGATCACGTCGGCATCGGCGACCTGCTCGCGTGTGGCGGCGTCGGCGCTCGTGTAGATAAAATTCTCGCCCGGAGCGCTCGACTCAAGAATTGCGCGATGGCGGTCGTTGACGGGCAACAAAACCAGGATGTTCACAAGCAGTCCTCTCCGCTTGACCTGCCAAAAAGGGACAGGTTTATTTTGGCAGGCTTTATCAGGCAAAACGCTTAAATAAAGCGCCGGGCGCTCATGGACGGTTATAAGTCCATGAGCGCCCGACGTCCGTGCGGCTACCAGCTGAGCAGCTCGTAGCCGTCCTCGGTCACTACGAGCTGTACCTCGCACTGGGCCGAATCGCTGCCGTCCTTGGTGCGCACGCACCAGCCGTCGCCCTTGCTGATCTTGATGTCGGGCGCTCCGGCATTGACCATGGGCTCGATGGTAAAGACCATGCCCGGGACCATGATGGTGTCCACATCGGGCGCCTCGGTGGTAAAGCCCACAAACGGGTCCTCGTGGAACTCCTTACCGATGCCGTGCCCGCCGTACTCGCGCACCACGCTAAAGCCGGCGTCCTCGACGGTCTTTTGCACTGCCTCGGCCATAACGGACAACGGTAGCCATGGCTTGACGGCCGCCAGACCCGCCTCCACGCTGGCGCGAGTGACGTCGACCAGACGCTGGCGCTCGGCCGAGACCTCGCCGATGCAGAACATGCGGCTCGAATCGCTAAAGTAGCCGTCCAGAATCGTGGAGCAGTCCACGTTGATGATATCGCCCTCGTGCAGCACGTCCGTATCGCAGGGGATGCCGTGACAGACCACATCGTTGATCGAGGTGCACACGCTCTTGGGATAGCCTTCGTAGTTGAGGTCGGCCGGCGTGCCGCCATGCTCGACGGTGTAGTCGTAGATCATCTGGTCGATCTGGTTGGTGGTCATGCCCGCGGCGATGTGCTCGCCCACGTAGTCGAGCACGCCCACGTTGATGGCGGCCGAACGCTTAATGCCTTCGATATCGGCGGGCGTTTTGTAGAGTGTGCGGGGCAGAACCTCCCAGCCCTCTTCCCACAGGCGCTCGAGGCGCTCGTCGAAGGCGCTGTGGCATTTCTTATATTTTTTGCCGCTGCCGCACCAGCAAGCGTCGTTGCGGCCGGGCACGGGTCCATTGTCAAACATGGCTAACTTCCTTTCATTCGCAGCTAGTATAGCCCACCCACGCGTCCATAAAAGTTGCGGTGATATAGTTCCGATTTAAGCGGTTTAACAGCACAAATAGGAACTATATCACCGCAACTGATGGGGCGGGATGGCGGGCACTAGCTGCTGCGTGGTTTTGCTAGTAGCTCACCTGGCAGGGAATGCCGAGGGCTTGGACGCGCGCGGCAATGGCGTCGAGCACCTCGGGCGCCGCTTTAGCAAGGCCGGCGACCGGTGTCTCGCGCGCCACCGTGTAGATGGTCGCTTCTTGCGGGCGAATGCGCTCAAGCGCCACGAGCCAGGGGGCAACGTACTCCTCGCCGGTGTTGTCGATGGGCTTGCCCTGATACTCACCGGTCAAAAAGATCGTCTGGATAATAACGTGACCGTCAAAGCTTTCGAACGTCTCAATCTGGTGCTCGACGTCGTAGGGGCCAACAGGCTGGTCGAGCAGCTGGATAAACGCCGGGTCGACGGTATCGAGCTTAAGAATGTTGTCGTCGACCATCATGAGCGCATCGTGTACCTGGGGACGGTCGGCGCGTGTGCCGTTGGAGAGCACGGCGATCTTGGAGTTTGGGGCAAGCTCGTCGCGCAGCGCGACGGCGCCGGCGATGGCCTGCGGAAACTCCGGCGCGGCGGTGGGCTCGCCGTTGCCTGCGAAGGTGATCACATCGGGGAGCTCGCCCTCGGCTGCCATCTCGCGCAGCTTTGCCTCGAGCGCGTCGAGCACCACGGCAGCCGTGTTATACGGCTCGTGGCAGGGGCGCTCGGCATTGAGGCCGTTTTCGCAGTAAATGCAGTCGAACGTGCAGATTTTGCCGCTGGCCGGCATCATGTTGACGCCGAGCGAGAGACCAAGGCGACGGCTGCGCACCGGTCCAAAGATGGGGCTGGCATTTAAAAACGTAGACATAGGCATATGCTCCTTGGGACAGTTGTGCCTAAGCATAGCATCGGCGCCAAAGTCTGGTTTGGGCTTGTGCTCTTAGGTTTCGTTTTTTCATTCTGCCCTCGATGCCCACGATATGAAAGGTTCCGGGTCGGGTACAGTTCATGTGTTAACAAGGCACAAGACGATGGGAACACAGTATGGATTTTACGGTCGAGAATGCGGGCATCACGATCGCCTGTCGCGAATATGCCGGCCCGGATGTGTCGCCTGATGCTCCTGCCTTGGTGTGCGTGCACGGCGCCTGCGTCGACGGCGTCTTTTTTGACGCCATCGCCCGCGAGCTCGCCTGTGACTACCGCGTTATTGCCTACGACCGCCGCGGTTGCGGCGAGAGCGGCGACGCTGCAGACGGACGCTACGACCTCGTCGCCCAGGCCGCCGACCTGCAGGCCGTTATCGAGCATATTGGCGCTCCGGCAAACGTGCTCGCGCACAGTGCCGGTACGCTGGTGACCCTGGAGCTTCTCCGTGCAAACCCCGCCATAATCTCGCGTGCGATTCTGCATGAACCCGCCGTGACGGATGAGGGTGCCGGCCTGGGCGCGGCCCCGGTTTTGCTCGAGATGATCGCCGCGGGAAAGGTCTCCAGGGCATTACGGGCCTTCCTGGGCGCCATCGGCGATTCGGATCCTGAGGCCCCCAAGTTAACCGAGGCGGAAGCCAAGCATGCCCTGCGCAACGGCCGCAGTTTCATGGCGAACGAATACGGGATTACTATGACCTGCGTTCCCGATTGGAATAGCGTTCGCGCGTCAAAAACGGTGGCCGCTGTGCTCCTGGGCGAGCTCTCGATTGGCACGCCCCGCGAGGCGGGCACGAGGATGGCGGCTGAGCTTTTGGACTGTCCGCTCGTAACGATTCCCGGGGCGCACAACGGCCTGCGCGATCGTCCGGCAGCGGCTGCCCGGGCTGTCCGTGGCATCCTGGGGTTCTAGCACCCGCAATAGTCAAAGCAGGCTCCATCCGCAAACGTTTCGGCCGTGTTAACAAATGTGCTCAAAACCTCACGTCTGCGGCTTCAATCGCGCCGTCTGCCAACTCATAAAAATGTAACAGCATTCACGTGCCCACCTGCATCGGCAAGGTGTTACTCTTGTAACATTTGGAACCCACCGCTACCATGCGAAACTATCGAAAGGGCCCCATATGCTCAATAATCACGAGGCCAATCTAACCGACGAGGAGGCTGCCGCCGAGGTCGCCCGTGTCGCGAAGACCTACCCCGTGGTACGTTTGCTGTCGGCCGATCAGATTAAGAGCGAGCCTAACTGCCTACTCGCCGGCGATCGGTGCCCTTGTCTGCGTCAGTCGAGCCTTGAGGCCTTGACAGATTCCGATGAGGTGTCGGAGCAACTGCTCAACGATGGCGTTGAGTACCGCGCCCATCTGCGCCCCCTGAAGGTCGAGGGCGAGCCTCATGTCCTGCTGATGGTGCGTCCGATCGATGAGCAAGAGGCTGCAGAAGAGGACCTTGTCTACACCGATGTGCTGACGAGTGTGCACAATCGCCGGTATTACGAGGAAAAGCTTCGCGGCGCCCGTATGAATGCCGGCGTTGCGATGATCGACCTTGATGATTTTAGGGTCTTCAACGATACGTGTGGCCGTCATGCCGGCGACCTTGCGCTCGGTGCTGTGGCGACAGCCATACGCAGCGGAATTCGTTCGACTGACGAGCTTGTGCGCTATGGCTGCGACAAGTTTGTGGTTGTCATGCCCAATATTCCCTCCGATGACTTCGCCCGTCGCCTGCATCAGGTGTCCGATGCCGTTCGTGCCACGATTATTCCGGGCCATGAGTACATGAGCTTGACGGCATGTGTTGGTGGCGTTCGCATTCATGGCGAGACGGTCGATGAGGGCGTTGGCCGCGCTGTCCAGTTATTGAGCCGCGCTAAGGCAAAAGCCGGTACGGTCGTGACCGATGCCGATTCCATCGAGGCCTTCCAAAGCGAAAAGCCTTTGGTGCTTATTGTCGATGACTCCGAGATGAACCGAGTCATTCTCAACGAGATGCTCAGGGACGAGTACTGCATCCTCGAGGCCGATAACGGTCGTACGGCGCTCGACATGGTCGACCGCTATGGCGATGAGTTGTCGCTCGTGCTGCTGGACATTGTCATGCCGGGCATAAGCGGCTTTGAGGTGCTGGCCGATCTGTCGCGCCGGTCGATTATTGACAATCTGCCTGTCATCATGATCTCGAGCGAAGATTCCGACGATGTGGTGCTGCGCGCGTATGAGCTGGGTGCCTCGGACTATGTCAACCGCCCGTTTGACTCCCGTGTCGTGCGCCGCCGTGTAAGCAACACCATCCGCCTGTACGCCAAACAGCGCCGCCTGACGAGCCTGCTGTCCCAGCAGTACAACGAGCGCGTCAAGAACAGCCGCATGCTCATCGACATCATGGCCGGCGTCATGGAGCTCCGCAATGGCGAGAGCGGCAGGCATGTTACGAACATCGAGAAGCTGACCGAGCTGCTGCTTGGCTGCCTGGTCCACCGTAGCGACAACATCTCCCTCGACAACGAGGAGCGCTCCACGATTGCCCTGGCTTCGGCACTGCACGATATCGGCAAGATGTCGATTGACGATGCGATTCTCAACAAGCCCGGGCGCCTCACGTCCGAGGAGTTCGAGATTATGAAGACGCATACCACGATCGGCGCCGACATGCTGCATGAGCTGGGCCGCCATCACGCCGGCAATGCGCTTATGGAATATGCGTACCAGATTGCGCGTTGGCACCACGAGCGCTGGGACGGCAAGGGTTATCCCGACGGCCTTAAGGGCGACGATATCCCTATCGCCGCGCAGGTGGTGTCGGTGGCCGACGTGTACGATGCGCTGACGAGCGTCCGCGTGTACAAGGATGCTATTCCGCACGAGGAGGCGATCCAGATGATCCTGGACGGTAAGTGCGGCACCTTTAACCCGCTGCTGCTCGACTGTCTGCTCGAGGTGCAAGACCGTATTGCCGAAACATTGGCGCGCCCTGCCGAGGTCGTTGCGCTTCCTACGATTTAGTTTGACCAAAGGAGTTTGAATCCATGATTTCCATGCGTGAAGCGTATGAGAAGATCGGCGCCAATTATGATGACGCTTGCACTCGGCTGATGGGCGAGGAGATGCTTGCCCGTTTTGCCCTCAAGTTTTTGGATGACGAGAGTATGGACAAGCTGGAGGCTGCCATGGCGGCAGGAGACGCCGAGGAAGCGTTTATGGCGGCGCACACGCTCAAGGGCGTGAGCCAGAACTTGGGATTCGATAATCTGTTCGAGCCGGCGGTCGTGGTGACCGAAGCGCTGCGCGGTGCCGATACTGTTGACGGCGCTCGTGAGGGAATGCATGCGCTGCAGCAGCAATATGCGGCCACAATGTCGGCCCTGCGCGAGGCGGCTGAATAAGGGCTTGCGAGCCTTGGTGTGTGCCGGCCACGTACAGGCAAAAGGGCGCCCCGTCGGACCATGTGGCCGGCGGGGCGCCCTCATCTGTTGTGCCGTCCGTGAACTAACGGGCCTGCTTTACCTTGGCCGCTGCTTCGACAAACGACTTCCACAGGTTAAAGTCGGTCTCGAGCGTCTTCCACGTGTACTCAGGGTGCCATTGCACGCCCAAGCAGAATGGCTGGCCTTCGACTTCGATGCACTCGGGAACGCCGTCGGTTGCCTTGGCGACCAAGCGCGTGCTCTTACCCAGACGGTCGACGCAACAGTGATGTGCCGAGTTGGTCTGGATCAGCCTGTGCCCGCCAAGCGCGCGCTCCAGCAGCGAGCCCGGCACGACCTCGACGGGATGCACGGGGTCGTTGAGCACGTGGGTATGGCGCCACTGCGTGCGGCCCTCGCGAGCGCCCAGGCTCGGTACGTTCATGCACAGGGTGCCGCCAGTGGCGACGTTGAGCAACTGCGTGCCACGGCAGGTGGTAAAGAGCGGCTTTTTGGCGCGGAGCACCTCGCCGACCAGCTTAAACTCAAAGCTATCGCGGATCTCGCAGCAGAGGGTGGGGTCGTAGGGTCGATCATCGCCCCAACGTTTGGGATTGACATCGGGGCCGCCGGGAATGGCGATGCCGTCGGCGATATCGACGTAATGACGGATGACCTCAATGTCCTCGGTGATGGACATCTGAAGCGGCAGGCCGCCGGCGGCAAGGATGGCATCGACAAAGACACTTGCGATTTCCTCGTTGGGGGAGAGCGTCTCGCTTAAAAACGGCTTCGCCTCTTCCCAGCGCGGCGCGACGAGGATGAGCGGGCGGTCGGCGGGATCGACGTCGACGTGCGGGGTGTATGACGATGAAGTGCGAGTTCCGATCATAGGTGCGGCTTTCGAATCCGGATGGACATGGCACAGGGGTGGCGCGGGGCAAACGCTGCAGATGAATGTGTCCCGCGTGGCAATTGGGTTAGTGGCCCTTGATGGAGTTGAGGAAGTCCTGGGCGCGTTTAGTCTGGGGATGGTCGAAGAACTCGTCGGGCGTGCCGGTTTCCACGATCTGGCCATCGGCCATAAACACGACACGGTCGGCCACGCGGCGCGCAAAGTTCATCTCGTGCGTAATGACGATCATCGTCATGCCCTGCTGGGCCAGACGGACCATGACCTCGAGCACCTCGTTGATCATCTCGGGGTCAAGGGCGCTCGTGGGCTCATCGAAGAGCATGGCCTTGGGCTGCATGGCAAGCGAACGGGCGATGGCCACGCGTTGCTGCTGACCGCCCGAAAGCTGTGCGGGCACCTTGTCGGCCTGCTCGGCAACGCCAACGCGGCCCAGCAGGTCCATGGCACGCTCGCGGGCCTCATCCTTGGAGACGCCCAGCACGTCGACCGGTCCCAGCATGACGTTCTGCAGTACCGTCATATGTGCAAACAGGTTGAACTGTTGGAACACCATGCCCAGCTCGGCACGCATGCGGGCAAGATCCTTGCCTTCTTGCGGCAGGGGCTCGCCCTCGATGAGGATCTCGCCCGAGTCGATGGTTTCCAGGCGGTTGATGGTTCGGCACATGGTCGACTTGCCCGAGCCCGAGGGGCCGATCACGACGACGACTTCGCCGCGGTCGACCGAGAGATTGATGTCGTTGAGGACGTGCAGATCGCCATAGTGCTTATCGACGTGCTTGAGCTCGATCAGCGGCTGATTACCGGTAGAAGAAGTGCTCTGTGCCATGGTGCTCGGCTCCTTATGACTCGAAATGGTAAATCGTTAGCGAATGATGGTCGCGCCGGTCTTGTGCGAAACGTAGACAGCGGCCTTGTTGATTGCGACGTTGATGAGGATATAGATGATCGCGATCACCAGGTAGACCGACACGAGGGCGTCGTAGTTGGTAATGAGCACGCGGGCGTTTTGCATAAGGTCGGGGTAGCTCACCACGTAGGCGACGGTGGTGTCTTTGACGACGACCACAAGCTGCGAAATCAACGACGGAATGATAAACCGAATGGCCTGCGGCAGCACGATTTTAAAGGTGATTTTAGCCTTGGAGAGACCGAGCGCCTGGGCGGCCTCGACCTGGCCGCGCGGCACGGCATTGACGCCGGCGCGGAAGATCTCGGCGAGTACGCCGGCCGCGGCGAGCGCGACGGGAAGCGTGAGCATCCAAAACGACGGCAGCGCGATCTTGTACTGGGGCAGCACCAAAAAGAAGAAGTAGATGAACAGCAGGCTCGGCACGCCACGGAAGAAATCGGTGAGCACGCGGCAGACCAGCTGCAGCGGCTTGATGTCGCTGGTACGGCCGAGCATGAGGGCTAAGCCCAGTACCAGCGCGATGGTGCCGGCGGTGAGCGCGACCTTTACTGTGCCCTCAAAACCGGCAAGCAGGAACTTCCAGGTGGTGAGGTGCGTAAAGAAGTACCAGTAATGGACCGAAAGCTGGCCGGTCACATAAAAGCGCTGCAACACGAGGGCAACGAGTGCGGCGACGGCAACAAGCGAGATGGCGGTGCCGATGCGAATCTTGGCGCGCATCTTGGGGCCGGGAGCCTCGTAGAGCGCATCGCGCATGGTGAGCGCGGGAGAGGAGTGCTTGCTCATCGGAGGATCCTCACCTTCTTATCGATATAGTTGCCAATGTGGCTCACCACAAAGGCCGTGCCCAGGTAGCCGAGCGCCGAGATAAAGAACGCGGCGACGCCGCCGAGCGAGCGCGTGTTGATGTAGCTCACCACGCCGGTGAGCTCCTGCGGTTTAAGCGGCACCTGACTGCCGAGCGCGGTGGTGAGCATGACGGCGATAAAGAGGTTGGTCATGGGCAGCACGCTCGAGCGCAGCGCCTGCGGAATCACGATCTTGGCGAGGATACGGCTGAAGCTCATGCCCAGCGAGCGGGCGGCTTCCACCTGGCCGACACCGACGGTGTTGATGCCGCTCATAAAGTTCTCGGAGCCAAAGGCAGAACCCAAGAGCACTGTGGCGACGATGACGCAGGTGCGGTAGGGCAGGACGACCTTGAGCGGGGGCAGCGCATAGACGACGATAATGAGCAGCGCGATGCCGGGGATGTTACGGAAGACCTGGACATACAGGTCGCCAAAGACGCGCAGCGGCTTGAGCGGCGACACGCGCATCACGGTGACGGCGACGGCCAGCACCATGGCGATGGCAAACGACTCAAGCGTCATGCCCCAGGTTGCTAGCAGCGCGTCGATATAGTTCTGGCCATAGAGCGACCAGAGCTCGGAGAGACTCATGCGGACCTCCCGCCGGTAAGGAAAGGGGCTCCCGTGTGTACGGAAGCCCCGACAACTCAGTGAGGAAACAGTTTAGCGCAATAAAGCGCATCGTGCGTTTCCGTATGGTTTCGTAGCGGCCGTTACTAGGCTCGCTGCCTAGGCGCCGATCTCGGGCAGCTCGGGAACATTGGTGTCGCCCGTACGGTCACCGATGCAGATCTGCCACAGCTCGGTCCAGGTGCCGTCGTCCTCGATCTTCTTAAGGAAGTCGTTGACAAAGGCGACGCCGTCGGAATCGAGCGGCAGGCCGATACCATAGGGCTCCTTGCTGCCGAAGGGCTTGCCGGCGATCTTGTACTTACCGGGCTCGCGGACCAGGGCGCTCTGCTGCATGTTGTTATCGATGACGTAGGCGTCAACGCGGCCTTGCTGGAGTGCCTGGCGGGCCTCCTCGTCGGTCTTGAACTCCTGCTGGCTGGCCTTGGGGGCGAACTCCTCCAGGATGGCGGGGCCGTTGGAGCCGGACTGGACGGCGACGTTCTTGTCGGCCAGGTCGTCGACGCTCTTGATGTCGTCGTTATCGGCGAGCACCAGGATAGCCTGCTGGGTGTAGTAGTAGGGACCGGCAAAGGAGACGAGCTTCTTGCGCTCGTCAGTGATGGTGTAGGTGGCAAAGACGGCGTCGACCTGGCCGTTCTGCAGGACGGACTCGCGCGTGTCCGAGGTCACCTGGGTGATCTCGACCTTGTTCTCGCCCAGAATGTAGTTGGACAGAAGCTGCGCGATGCCGGCGTCGAAGCCGCGGGTCTGACCATCCTTCTCGTTGAGGAGGGAGAAGAGCGTGGAGGTCTGAACGCCACCGATCTTAAAGACGCCGGCGTCCTTGACGGCCGTCGCCCAGGCGCTGGCGGCGATGGCGTCGTCATCGGCCTTGGGGCCGTTGTCGACGAGCTTGTCGAATGCCTTGGCGTCGAGCGTGGTGGAAGCCTCGGTATCTTCGGAGCTCTTGGAGGAGCCGGCGGCGGAACCCTTGTCAGCCTCGGCGCTGGTGTCAGAGCAGCCGGCAAGACCAAGGCCGGCGACGGTTGCGAAGGTGGCGGCGACAAAGCCGCGGCGGTCGAGAACGACCTGCTGGGAGAGGTTCTTGCTCATGGGAGAACACCTTTCTCAATAAAATCCCTAGCGGTTGAGTAGAGTTATACCCTATCCCGCTCAGATGGGTCAACACGAAATAACTCAGAAACATACTTACCTTATGGGTTATTCTACCTACCAAATAGGGACAGGCACCTTTGTGGTGGTTCTTGCAGATGTGGTGGCCTGTCTCGCTGCTTTGTCTCAATCTGTAACAGTTAGACGAGGAAATGGGTTCTACCTGTTACAGATCGAGATTTTCTCTTTAGGGGAATTCGAATGTCTCAATCTGTAACATCTGGACGGCCAGAAGGTCTCTATCTGTTACAGATTGAGACAAAGGTCAGGGACTAAGACGTCTTTTCTAGATCTGTAACAGTTAGACGGGAATTCGGGCCATAGATGTTACAGATTGAGATAATTGAGCTGTGAAAACAAAAACCTCCGCATGGGTGCTTCCCTTGCGGAGGTTTTTTACTCGTTGAGTAGCCTTACGGCCTCGGCGGCCATGTTCTCGACCGTCATGCCGTTCTGAGCGAGCAGCTCGTTGGGGTCGTAGCGGTCGGGGAAGCCCTTGGCGATGCCGAAGGTGCGCGTGCGCACGGGCGTGCAGGCCAAGTAGCACGCGACGCGTTCGCCCCAACCGCCGTCCAAGATGCCGTCCTCGAGGGTGACGACAACGCGATGCTCGGCGGCAAGGCTGTCGAGGAACTCGCGGTCAAGCTCGGTTGCAAAGCGAGGGTTGACGAGCGTGGCCTCGATGCCGCACTCGGCAGCCAAGCGATTTGCCACGCGCTCGCCCAGCTCAAAGAAATCGCCGAGCGCGAGCACGGCCACGTCGCGGCCCTGGCGCACCACGTTGTAGCGAACGGCGCTGTAGTCGGTGTCTTCGGCAGGCGCCAGGTCGGGGCGGCTTACCAGGCCAATGCCCGGTACACGGATCGCTACGGGATGCTCGCGGTGGTCGAGCGACCAGCTCAGCATGGACAGATATTCCTCCATGCAGGCCGGCGCCAAGTAGTGCATGTTGGGAAGACCGCCCAGCATGGAAATATCAAAGAACGAGAGATGCGTCTCGGATGTGGTGCCAAAGATCGACGCGCCAAATACCAGGATGGTTGCGGGGGCGTCGTTGAGGCACAGGTCGTGCCACAGTTCGTCGTAGGCACGCTGCAAAAACGTGCCGTACACACCAAAGACCGGCTTGGCGCCCGAGCGCGCAAGCGCGGTGGCAAAGGTCACGGCATGCTCCTCGGCAATGCCCACATCGACGAACTGTTTGCCGGCTGCGGCGCGAAGCTCTGGTGTAAAGCCCATGATATAGGGCGTTGCGGCCGTGATGCCCACGACCTGCGGATCGCGCTCTATGGCAGCGCTCAGGGCCTCGCCCGTAATGTCGGCATAGGTGCGCGGCGCAGGCTCGCTCGGATGGCCCGGGCAGAGCTTGCGCCCAGTCGCCATGTCAAACGGGCCTACATGATGCCAGCGCTCGGGGTCGCTCTGGGCCGGCTCAAAGCCCTTGCCCTTCGCGGTGGAGACGTGCAGCACGATGGGATGATCGATATCGCGCAGTTCCTGCAGCACGTCGACTAGGGCCAACACATCGTTACCGGCGTCCAGATAGCGGTAGTCGAGCCCCATCGCGCGGAAAACGTTGCGCTCACAGGTGCCGTTGCTGGCGCGCAGCTCGGCCAGATTGCGATACAGGCCGCCATGGTTCTCGGCAATGGACTGGTCGTTATCGTTGACGATGATGATCAGGTTGCTGTCGAGCTCGGCGGCATTGTTAAAGCCCTCAAACGCCAGACCGCCCGAAAGCGAACCGTCGCCAATGATGGTGATGACGTTGTACGCATCACCCGCCAGGTCACGAGCGTGCGCCAAGCCGCAGCCCAGGCTCACCGATGTGGAGGTGTGGCCCATGGCGAACAGGTCGTGTTCGGACTCGTCGGGATTGGCAAAGCCAGAGGCCTCGCCGTAGCGTGCCGGGTCGATATAAGTGTACGCGCGCCCAGTCAGCGCCTTGTGGGCATAGGTCTGGTGCGACACGTCAAAGACAATTTTGTCGGTGGGGGAGTTAAACACGCGATGAAGCGCAACCGTAAGCTCAACGACGCCCAGGTTGGGGGCAACGTGCCCGCCGACGGCGGCGGAGCTTTCGAGGATGGCGTGGCGGATCTCGCCGCAGAGCAGCGGAAGCTCGGCGCGATCGAGAGCCTTGACGTCCTCGGGCGTTGTCGTTTGCGTAAGCAGCATCGTTGTGGGTTACTCCATGCGAATCGTGCGCCGGCACTCCCTCGGCCGGCACAATTGCACAAGACAGTCTCGCACATTTTGGCGTTTGATATGTGACGGCGGCGCGGTAATTCGCCAACTGGTGGGGCAAAACGTTTTGTCCGATGCCATACTGATAAGTTCCATGATGATTTTATTCATTGCGTGCAGGCTGTGGCTTGCCGCCGAGCGCCGCCGGAAGGAGGCCGCATGTCCGATACCGTTCGTGCCGAGAAAATCGCGTGCGAAGTAGACCATGCTGCCCGTCAACTGGCACAGGCGGGCCGTCTGGACCTGACGCGCGAGTTTATCCAGCATGGCGATGTGACGGTGTATACGCATGTGACCTCGGTGGCGCGGGCAAGTCTGTCCTTTGCCGAGCGCCTGGGCCGCGTCGGTATCTCCGTCGACCGCTTGTCGCTGCTGCGCGGGGCCCTGCTGCACGATTACTTTCTCTATGACTGGCACGATCCCGACCCAAGCCATCGACTGCATGGCTTTCGGCATCCGTTTTTTGCCCTGGCGCGTGCCGAAGAGGATTTTGAGCTGACGTCGCGCGAGCGGAATATCATCGCGCGCCATATGTTTCCGCTGGTACCGGTGCCGCCGACGTGTCGCGAGGCATGGATTGTGTGCCTGGCGGATAAATGGTGCGCGCTGCGCGAGACGATTGCCGGCCGTCTGCCGCGCAAAGACAGGGCGGACGATGACGTGAGCAGCGAATCGAACGAAAAGAGGAGAGGGTAGACGGTGGGAACCGCGATCGACATGGCATTTGACGGCGCGACGCTTGCCGCCTGTCCGCTCTCGGCGCTGGTACTCTCGTTTGCCTTCTACGGTTTTTGCGGCTGGGTATGGGAGTCGACAGTCTGCGCCATGCTCAACCACGGACGCTTTGCCAACAGCGGCTTTTTGCTAGGGCCGTGTTGTCCCATCTACGGTGCGGGCGGCATCGCGTGCTGGTTGCTGCTGCGTGGAATCCCAGACGCCTCGAGCCAGTTTGTCGCTGCCGCGCTCGTATGCAGCGTGATCGAATATAGTGTGGGCGTGCTGTTGGAAAAAACGACGGGTGCCCGGTTTTGGGATTACTCGCATCTGCCGTTTAACCTGCACGGACGCATCTGCCTGTACTGGGCCTGCGCGTTTGGCTTGGGTGCGTTGTGTATTTGCCGTTTAGTGGAGCCGGCATTGCTGGGGCTGCTTGGCCATCTGCCGGTGCTGATTGTGCGGCTGTCCGCCTTTATCGTCGCGGTCGCGATGATGGTCGATGCGGTGTGCTCGTTGGCCAGCTGGCGCCGCCTGTCCGATCAGCTTGAGCGTGTGCGTGCCGACCTTGCCGACCGCATCAATGAGTCGCTTGCCGACGCCTCCGACTCTATGCTCGAACGTATTCCCAATTCGGCGATCGACTCGGTGGCGCAGACGCATATCCGCGGTCGCGCCGTTAACGCTTGGCTGGCCGAGCTGGGCGACGCGGCGCTCGATGCCCTGCGCGAGAAGGCTTCGATGCCGACGTTTATCTCGGATGGTGCTCGCGGCCTGGCGCTCGCTGCCCGCCGCGTTGCCGATGTCGCGCCGAGCATGCCGCGTCCGTCGCTCAGTCGTCGCCTTGCCGGCAAGCGCATGAGCCGTCCGGTGCCGAGTGTGTCGCTCAGCCGTCGTGACCTGCGCTTCTTTAACGCCTTCCCGCGTCTGCGCATCAATCGCTACGAAGGCGTCATCCGAGCTACCGACCTCCGCGACCGAGCCCGCGAGCTGTTCCGGCGCTAGCTGGGACGGGCGCGCTCACGGCTCCCTTGCTTGCGTATTTCCTGTTGGTTTCGCGTCCGTTGCCGCTCCGTTTCCAAGATTACGGCACCGTTGGAGATGGCACGATCTGGGTCGAGCCGGTCGAAGAAGTCATCCGCATCCGCACCGGCGAGCACGGCCCCGCCGCGGTGTAGGACAATCTTTCGCCTGACGGGCGTGCCTCTCTTGGGGCACGCCCGTTCTCGTCTACAATATCGTGCAGACGAAGGAGAGGCACGCTCATGATCAAGATGTTCGCGAGTGATTTAGACGGAACGCTGCTGAACGCACTGCATGAGGCGGATGGGACCATCCGCCGTGCCATCCGCGAGCTGACCGGGGCTGGCTTGCATGTGGTTCCCGCGACTGGACGCTCGACGTTGCCGATCGGCGAGCATGGCTTTACGGGCCTGGCGCTTGACGCCTGCTGCTCCAATGGGTCCATCGTGCGCGACAGCCATGGTGAGGTGCTCAAGACCTGGACCATCGATCCGCAAGTCACTGAGGAACTGCTCAAGGCGTTTCCGGACATTTGCTTTGATTGCTCCACGCCCGATGGCATGTACTCGAGCGGTTCGTTCGAGATGCATCAGGCGGGCTTTAAAAAAGACAGTCCTATCAAGCGCATCGTGATGCGTGGCATGCGTGCGCGTGGCGGGTATCACGAGGAACAGTATTTCGACCAGTCGATTGGTGACATCCTGCGCCACGATGTGTGCAAGATCAACTGCCGTGTGACCTCGCCCGAGTTGGAGCGTGACCTTAAGGCATATCTTGCCGAGCGCTCGGACCATGTGGTCAACGCGCCGTTCGATCCGGTGATGTTCGAGATCACGGACGTGGCATGCAACAAGGGCGAGAGCGTGGCCTGGCTGGCGGGCTACTACGGTATTGCCGAGGACGAGGTCGCGGTCTATGGAGACGGCGGCAACGACATCGCCATGCTCAAGCGTTTCCGCCACAGCTACGCGACCAAAAACGGCAGCGATGCAGCCAAGGTCGCCGCGAGCGCAACTATCGGCAGCTGCATGGTCCACGCCGTCCCCAAACACATGCTCGCCACCATGCGCACGCAGAACTCCCGCACCATCATCGAATAATGTGACAAAGGGACTGTCCCTTTGTCACATGGGAGATACCGGCTTTTGGCGTATAGGACTATTACGCTTTCGCCACCAACAAATTTCGAGTTATTCGGCCTGTCGGAGGACGTTAAATGGCTAAAGATGCCCTCTCGGGAACATTCATGCCTCTAATGGTGTTTGATTCGGTGACGTAAGTGCGCAAATGGGCATGTATACGCTCAAATAAGGACAAAAACCCTCAGATAATCCCGGCGGTGCATTTATACAGAACCAGTAGCGTGGCCGAATAACTCGAAAAATGTAGGTGGCAGTTCGGCGACAAGCTCGGGTATGGCAAAGGAACTGTTCCTTCGCCATACCCGAGCTCCGATCTTCTGAAATACGAACAAACATTCGCATATCTAACTGCGCTTTGATAGAATCGGTATCGTTGACGGCAGTTCCATGTGCCGGGCAGCGCCCTCCATCTGATGGGAGGTGATGCCCATGACCGATTTGATTGATTTCGTGAAGCTCCTGACCGCTTTGGTCTCGCTCCTCACGACGCTTATCGGACTTTCCGAGGCACTCAAGCAACGTTCGAAGCAACGTAAGAGGGGTCGCCGCCGTTAAGACGTTGACCCCCTAAAACAAGCAACGGCGCTGCCCAGCTTTCCAGAACTTGGGCTGCCGTCGACACTATTCTACCCACGAATGACATTTTGGACAATCGACAATGCCGCTTCTAAAAGCTGAGCGCAACCTAATGTGACAAAGGGACTGTCCCTTTGTCACAACCCAAATATTGCCTTTACGTGTTGATGCACACGGTGTGCAATAATACTCGCACTGTGCAATAGCGCACAGGCTGAGTAACAAGGAGGACGCTTGTCCCAGCTCGAGAAATGCGATCGCCGGTCCCTTCGCTCGCAGCGTGCCCTTCGCCAGGCACTTGCCAGCGAGCTTGCCGAAAGCGGCGACCTTTCGCGCATTAATGTCGCGTCGCTCACCGAGCGTGCTGGCCTTACGCGCCGCACGTTCTATTCGCACTATCGCGATATTCCCGACTTTATCAATCAAATCGAGGACGGCTTGCTGGCCGAGATCCGTGAGCGCATTGAGCTCATCACCGCAGCTCAGCTGCCCGATCTCTATCACAACATCGATGAGCTCGAGCCGGCGCCCGGTTCGGTTGAGCTGCTGCGTTATCTTGCGGCCAACCGCGACTTAATCGGTGCGCTGCTGGGTCCGGGCGGCGACCAGGCCTTCATTAAAAGGATTATCGACACCGCGCGTGAGGCTGTGGTGCCGCGTGCGCAGACGGGCATTTTGGGCCTGGCGCTGGGCACGTTCTTTGACTACTACGTCACCTACGTCGTGAGCGCCGAGGTCGGCATGATTCAGCGCTGGTTTGAGCGTGGGCTCACCGAATCGCCCGAGGCCATGGCGCGCATTATGACGGTGCTCGCTTTTGTGCGCCCCGGCGACCTGTATGGCCAACCCATCGATATCAACGTGCCGGAATACGGCATGAAGCTATTGAACTTGCAGCTCGAGGACGCGGTCGACACCGCCGCAACCGTCGAGTCCAACAACTAAGAGGAGAGACAATGAGCAAACTCGTCGAGGGCATTAAGGACCGCATGGTCGCTGCCGCACGCGAGGCCGCGCCCGCCGTGGTGGACGCCGCGCAGAAGGCCGCGACCGCGGCAGCCGAGAAAGTTGCCGAGGCAGTTGCCGATGCCAAGAACGCGGCAGGGGAGGCGTCCGTCACTGGCGAGCCCGCTACCGCCGCTGAGCCCGTAGCCGCCGCCCACGCCCCCGAAGGCGCGATCTTCAACCCCGAGAACGCTCGTGGCAACCTGCACCTGGGCATCGACGTGGGTTCCACTACCGTTAAGCTCGCCGTGCTCAACGACGACAACCAGATCGTCTACGCCAAGTACCAGCGCCATCACACCGACGTCCGTGCCTGCGCCCGCGACCTGTTCGAGGGTGCCGCGACCGTGCTGCCGACGGCCCAGATGACCTGCGCCATTACCGGCTCGGGCGGCCTGCTGCTGTCCCAGTGGCTCGACCTGGAGTTTGTCCAGGAGGTCATCGCCAGCAAACGCGCCGTCGAGACCCTTATCCCGGCCACCGATGTCGCCATCGAGCTGGGCGGCGAGGACGCCAAGATCATCTACTTCGACAACGGCATCGAGCAGCGCATGAACGGCACCTGCGCCGGCGGCACGGGCGCGTTCATCGATCAGATGGCAACCCTGCTGCACACCGACGCGAGCGGCCTCAACAAGCTCGCGGCCAACGCCACCACCATCTATCCCATCGCCAGCCGCTGCGGCGTTTTTGCCAAGACCGACGTGCAGCCGCTGCTCAACGAAGGTGCCCGCCCCGAGGACGTGGCTGCCTCCATCTTCCAGGCCGTTGTGACCCAGACCATCTCGGGTCTGGCGTGCGGTCGCCCCATCCGTGGCAACGTTGCCTTCCTGGGCGGCCCGCTGCAGTACCTCTCCGAGCTGCGCCATCGCTTCTACCTCACGCTCAACCTGGACGAGGAGCACCGTATCGTGCCCCAAAACGCCCACCTGTTTGTGGCGAGCGGCGCCGCCATGGCGCACGAGTCCAACAAGCTCAGCACGTTCCCGCAGCTCATCGAGGCTATCGACAGCCTGGGCGACACACAGGGTGCCGAGGTCGAGCGCCTGGATCCGCTCTTTGCCACCGACGAGGACTTTGCCGAGTTCAAGGGTCGCCACGACCAAGAAGTCGTCCCCAAGGGCAAGCTCGACGGCTACACCGGCCGCGTGTTCATTGGCATCGACGCCGGTTCTACCACCATGAAGGCCGCGCTCGTGGGCGAGGACGGCCAGCTGTTGCACACCTGGTACGGCAACAACAACGGCGACATCCTGGGCACGGCCAAGGTCATCATGGCCGATTTCTACAACCACATCCCCGCCGGCTGCACCATCGGTCACGTGACCACCACGGGTTACGGCGAGGCGCTGCTCATCGAGGCTCTCAAGGCCGATTCCGGCGAGATCGAGACTGTCGCGCACCTGCGCGGCGCCAAGGCGTTCCTGCCCGGCGTCGAGTTCATTCTGGACATTGGCGGCCAGGACATGAAGTGCCTGCGCGTCAAGGACGGCGTCATCGAGCACATCATGCTCAACGAGGCCTGCTCGTCGGGCTGCGGCAGCTTTATCGAGAGCTTTGCCGTCTCTATGAACATGGATGTGCGCGCGTTCGCCGACGCCGCCATTCATGCCAAGGCCCCGGTCGACCTGGGCAGTCGCTGCACGGTCTTTATGAACTCGCGCGTCAAGCAAGCGCAAAAGGAAGGCGCCACGGTGGGCGACATCGCGGCCGGCCTGTCCTATTCCGTCATCAAGAATGCCCTGTTCAAGGTCATTAAGCTGCGCGATCCCAAGGAGATCGGCAGCCAGGTGATCGTCCAGGGCGGTACCTTTATGTCCGATGCCACGCTGCGCGCGTTTGAGCAGCTCACGGGCGTTCATGCCGTGCGCCCCGACATCGCCGGCTGCATGGGCGCCTACGGTGCGGCCCTGCTCGCCCGCGATCGCGCCGGCGCCGACGGCACCTCGACCATCCTTTCGGCCGAGGATATCGCGCACCTCACCGTGACGCAAAAGCATGTCCGCTGCGGCCGTTGCTCTAACAACTGCCAGCTTACCGTCAACGACTTTGGCGGCGGCAGGCGCTTTATCACCGGCAACCGCTGCGAGAAGGGCGCCGGCCACAAAAAGCAGAAGACCGAGGCCCCCAACCTCTTCAAAAAGAAAAACGAGTTGCTGTTTAACCGCGAGGTGCTGAGCCCCGACGAGGCCCCGCGCGGCACCGTCGGCATTCCGCGCGCGCTCAACATGTACGAGAACTACCCCTTCTGGCACGCGTTCTTTACGCGTCTGGGCTTTAGCGTGCAGCTGTCCGACCAGTCGAGCAAGAAGACCTACCAGGCGGGCATCGAGTCCATGCCGTCCGAGAGCGTGTGCTATCCGGCCAAGATGAGCCACGGCCATGTGATGAACCTTATCGACCGCGATGTCGACTTTATCTGGATGCCGTGCGTGCGCTGGGAGCGCAAGGAGGATCCGACCGCCGGCAACTGTTACAACTGCCCCATCGTCATGAGCTACCCCACGGCGTTGGCGCTCAATATTGACGAGATCCGCGAGCAGAACATCGAGTTCCTATACCCGTTTGTGCCCTATCACGACAAGACCGAGCTCAAGCGCCGCCTGTATCAGGTGCTCGCCGTCGACCGTGTGGCCGATGCCGAGGCTGGTCGCGGTCGCGTGCGTGGGCCCAAGATCACGCGCTCCGAGGTCGATGCCGCTGTCAACGCCGCCTTTGAGGCCGATGCGCGTTTCCACGAGGACATCCAGACCATGGGCGAGGAGGCTCTTAAGTGGGTCGAGGACCACGGCGGTCACGGCATCGTGCTCGCCGGTCGTCCCTACCATAACGACCCCGAGATCAACCACGCCCTGCCCGAGCTTATCTCGAGCTTTGGCTTTGCGGTCTTTACCGAGGATTCGCTCGCGCATCTGGTAAAGCCCGAGCGTCCGATTCGCGTCGTCGACCAGTGGATGTACCACAGTCGCCTGTACGCCGTCGCCCGTTTTGTGACGATGCGCAACGACCTGGACCTGATCCAGCTCAATTCCTTCGGCTGCGGCCTCGATGCCTTGACCACCGATCAGGTGCAGGAGATCCTGGAGGCCAGTGGCAAGATCTACACCGTGCTCAAGATCGACGAGGTGTCCAACCTGGGCGCCGCGCGCATTCGCATCCGCTCGCTCATGGCGGCACTCAAGGACCAGGAGGCCGAGCGCTTTGCCGAGGCCACGGCTGCGGGCAAGGTCTTTGAGCAGGGCGACGCTGCGCCGGTGGCGCCCTCCACGGATGCCCCCGCGTTCGCGAGCCGCAAGTACACGTTCGAGGCACAGCGTGAGAGCGCCTCGACCGCATGGCCCAAGGTGCCCTTTACCGAGCAGATGCGCGACGAGGGCTATACCATCCTGTGCCCGCAGATGGCGCCGATCCACTTTGACCTGGTCAAAGAGGTGTTCCGCGGTGCCGGCTACAACTTGGAGCTGCTGCCCTCGACCGACCACGATGCCGTCGAGGCTGGCCTGCGCTATGTGAACAATGACATTTGCTACCCGTCGATTCTGGTGACGGGCCAGATTATGGAGGCCATCGAGAGCGGTCGGTACGACCTGTCCAAGACCGCCGTGGTCATCAGCCAGACCGGCGGCGGCTGCCGTGCCACCAACTACATCGCGCTCATCCGCAAGGCCCTGCGCGAGAGCGGCCACCCCGAGATCCCCGTGATCTCGCTTTCGGCCGTGGCGCTGGGCGAGGACAACCCCGGCTTTAAACTGACGCCGGCGCTGCTTAAGCAGGCAGTCTACGCGGTGCTCTTTGGCGACGTGATGATGCAGATGCTCTACCGCTGCCGCCCGTACGAGGCCACGCCTGGTGCCGCCAACACGCTCTATGAAGAGTACATGGCGCGTGCCCGCAAGTTGGCGCCCAAGTTCAACCGCCACAACTACACCAAGCTGTGCCGCGAGGCCATCCGCGCGTTCGACACCATGCCGCTCGTGGGCGAGGGCACCAAGCCGCGCGTGGGCGTGGTCGGTGAGATCTTGGTCAAGTTCCATCCAACGGCTAACAACCACGTGGTCGATGTCATTGAGCGCGAGGGCTGCGAGGCCGTGGTGCCGGGCCTGCTCGACTTCTTCCTCTACTCCATGAGCAACGCCGAGCTGCAGAAAGACGAGCTGGGAAGCTCTGCTACTACGCGCGCGGGCATGCAAGCGCTCATCAAGCTCGTGGACTGGATGCGCACGCCGGTGGAGGAGATGCTCGAGAAGTCTCGCCGCTTTGAGGCGCCCGAGCGCATCGGCACCATGGCCGACAAGGCCCGCACGGTGCTTTCGGTGTGCAACAACATGGGCGAAGGCTGGCTGCTCACGGCCGAGATGCTCGACCTCATCGACCACGGCGCGCCCAACATCATCTGCACGCAGCCCTTTGCGTGCCTGCCCAACCACGTGGTGGGTAAGGCCGTGATCAAGGAGCTGCGCCGCCAGCACCCCGAGAGCAACATTGTCGCGGTGGACTACGACCCCGGTGCGTCCGAGGTCAACCAGCTCAACCGCATTAAGCTCATGATCAGCGTGGCCAAGGAAAACATGCGCGCCGGCAAGGGCTTTAAGCTCGAGAAGGTGGCGCCGCTCGCGATGGACGAGGTCACCGGCCAGATGCGCGCCCACGACGGCTGCGTGAGCTGCGAGCCGGCCAGCGAGGAAGCCGTTGCGTCGGTCGCCGAGCGTCTGGGACGCGGCATTAAGAAGTAGCTTGCCCGCTATGGGCTAGATATGAGACAAACGGGTGGCAGCCGTGCCGGCTACCACCCGTTTTTGCTGGACATATGTTGCGTAAACGCCCCAACTATCACCCTTTGCGAACTTAGATTTCGGAAGTATGCGGCAAAATCTGAATAGGCCGAGCACACCGGATATGTCAAAGCTCTGTACCTGCGGTTTTATTGGCGAAAAATCAGGACGTGCTCAAGAGTTTCGGAATTTGCCGCATACTTCCGAAAACGACGTCTCGGTGGCACCAAAAACTGCCCTCGGAACCCTGAGATAATGAACATATGTAGCCGTTTGCCGCGAAATACCGCCCGTTTATAGAACCCACCCCCAGCGCGCGTCATCCTTACGTTTGAATTAATACACATCTATGGAATTACGTAAGAGAGGATCGTCCCATGAGCTACAAGACCGTTTGTGTTGCCGGCGGCGGCGTGTTGGGAAGCCAGATTGCCTTTCAGGCTGCCTACTGCGGCTTTGATGTAACGATTTGGCTGCGCAGCGAGGGCAGCATCGGCCGCACCCAGCCCAAGATCGATCACGTGCGCAAGGAGTACATCGCGGCAATCGAGGGCATGGCGGACGGTACGGGCGAGTGGTGCGCCGGTATTGCCGATAGCGGCCAGCCCTTCGACAAGGAAGCGGCGCTCGCCGCCGTCGAGCGTGCCTACTCCACACTCAAGCTGGAGCTCGATCTTGCCAAGGCCGTGGCCGACGCCGACCTGGTCATCGAGTCTATGGCCGAGGACACCCAGGCAAAGATCGGCTTCTACAAGAAGCTCGCCCCGGCTCTTCCGCAAAAGACCGTCATCGTGACCAACTCATCCACGCTGCTGCCGAGCACCTTTGCCAAGTACACCGGCCGCCCCGAGAAGTACCTGTCGCTGCACTTTGCCAACTCTATCTGGAAGAACAACATGACCGAGGTCATGGCACAGGACCAAACCGACAAGCGCTACTTCGACGAGCTCGTCGACTTTGCCAACGACATCCGCATGCTTGCCCTGCCCGTCAACAAGGAAAAGAACGGCTACCTGCTCAATTCCATGTTGGTGCCGTGGCTGCTTTCGGGCCTTGACCTGTATGTCTCGGGTGTGAGTGACCCCAAGAGCATCGACCTCGCGTGGACGCGCGGCACCGGCGCTCCCAAGGGCCCGTTCCGTGTATTCGACACGGTGGGTATCCAGACGGCCTACAACATCGTCATGCAGTACCAAAAGGTCCCGGGCTTGGTGAGCCCGCTGCTCAAAAAGATGATGATGCCCTACAACTTTAAGGCCATGGCCTCCGTCCTCAAGCAGATGCTCGACGAAGGTAAGCTGGGCGAAAGCTCGGGCGAGGGCTTCTTTACGTACTAAAAATGATCTCTTGGGGGCGGAAGCGTTGAGGATCTACGGTAGTATGCGACAAGATCTGAATAGGTCGAGCAAGAGCTGTAGCGCGCGTTGACGTTTGCCCAATAGAACGCAAAAATGCACCGTTCGCCGATAATCCTCTCGCGAGTGGTTGCCATATGGTTTGATGTTGGAAACATATGATTGCCGACAGGCCGTAGGTGACATTCGCCATGATATCGGAGGTACCAAGTATGTTTCGTGCTCCGTTAAACAAGTATCGGGCTGGTTAATATGGGCCGCCGTACTATCTCGATAACCCTTGCAGTGGTTTGCCTAGCTGTGCTCCTGGGCGCTATAGGGCAGTTCGCTATAAGTCGAGAAACATCCTATATGCAGGAATGTGCTTCCGAAGGCTTTGCCATTGACGGTTACTATCGGGATGACGAAACAAGTCGGGAAACCCTGGCTTTTCTTGAGGAGGACAACTGTCGATGGCAGCTGGTCGACCAAGACGGAATCTGCACAGACGGGCAGTTTAAGCGTACGGATGACCCCAACATCCTGATATTAAAGAAGGAAAACGGCGAAGAATTCGGTACGGTCCACGTGGCGTATATTTCGCGCCGACGCGATCAGGGCTTGCTCTACCTATTTAGAGATACCAAGGTGACCCGTTTTTATCTGGTGAGCACCGATCCGGCGTTTATGGTGGAGTCAGGCGATGTCGATGTGGACAGTTGATTCACGGCAATAAATCAGCGAGCGGGGCGCGGCCATGGACCGCGCCCCGCTATTTGCTCGTGGCCCGCGTCACGTCTGCGCCATGTCGTGACTCGCGGCTGCGCGCATCCATCCCACGTCGCGTATTACTGCACATCAAACTCCACGCGATCGAGCTCGGGCACATTGAGGTCGATGAGCTTGCGGGCTACACGGCGGTCGTGTGCCCCAAGCGCCTCGCTTGTCGTCACATGGGCGACAACCTCGCGCTCGACAAGGCCCTCCTCCTCGCCTTCGGTGGCCGAGGTCTCGACGGCAACGTTGTAATCCTTAAAGCCCGGCAGCACCGCGGCAAGCTCGCGCGTGGTTTCGGTGACGCCGTAACCGTCCTGCACGCCGGCCTGCGCCGAGCCAATAGACCCCGCCGTCATAACGATGCAGGGGATGGCAAAGATCACCGTGCCCACGATGATGCGGCGGCGCACCTTGTGTGACAGCTCATCGACCTCGGCGTTTTCCTCGGCGGTCACAATGCCGTCGCCGTTGAGGTCACGCTTGAGCGGCACGCGCAAAAGAAGCAGCACGGCTTCGGCAGCCAGTGCGATAAAGACCACGTTGATGCCAAACTCGTAGAGGGCTGAAAGAAACAGCGACCCGCTCGCGATGGCGATGCCATAGCCCGCCGCGCACAGGGGCGGCATGAGCGCGGTCGCCACGGCCACGCCGGCGATGAGCGTGGCGGGTTCCTGGTCGCGCGAGTTGCCCAGTCCGCCCGCAAAGCCGCCCGCGAGCGCGACGGCAAGGTCCCACACAGTCGGTGTCGAGTTGTCGATGATGGCGGCCGTGGTGGTGCCAAGGGGCGAGAGCTTAAAGTACAGCGTGGACGTGATTAGACAAAAGACCATCTGCAGCGCGAGGCCGGCAATTGCCTCGACGGCAATCTCGCGGTCGAGCGTGGCGATGCCGTATGCCATGGCAAGGACCGAGCCCATGAGCGGACAGATGAGCATGGCGCCCACGATGGCAATGTCCGAGTCGATATCGAGGCCGATGCTCGCGATCAACATGGCAATGATCAGGATGCATAAGTGCGAGCCAGTCAGGCGCGCCCCGTTTACAAAGCGCTTGCGAATCACGTGATAGGGCGCGCGTCCCTCGCGAATGTTGAACGCCTGCTTAAGGAAACGGGTAGCATTCTCCATGGCCTCGCTGTGTGCAGGGCGTATACCGTGACGACGATGATGACGCTCGCGCAGCCGCTTGATCTGTTGTTTGTCGAGTTCCATGCTTACCTCGTTTAGCTTCTGAGCCGCTTCTTGCGTCTGCCGTCTTTACTCTACACCGCGTTAGGCGAGGTGTCAGACAAGGTTTGTTGACCTGGAAGTCAGGACAATCGACATGGCTAAAACGCCGTGAGGATCATAAGAGTCAAATAGACAAAAAAGCGCGGGGCCGGTTTGATTCCGACCCCGCGCTCTGCGCTGGTGCGTTGTTGTTCGGTCTACCCCAGCAGGCTCAGACCAACAGAGACAAACGCCAGGATAACGCCGACGATGGACTCGCCGCCGAGCAGGCCGCTGGCGACGACCAGGCCCTGCTCCTGGAAGGCGGCATCCTTGGAGGCCTTCTCCTCGTCCGAAAGACCGGCAGCGGCGTCGCGGTGAGCGGCCCACTTGTCGTAGGCGAGCTTGACGCAGGAGCCCAGGAAGGCCGTGAGCGACATGTAGAACGGCAGGTACACGCCCAGGCCGATCATCATGGCCGGAATGCCGAGCCAGTACATGACGATGCCGGCGATAAAGCCGCCTGCGAACCACGGCACGCTCGGGATGCCCGAGACCATGGTGGCGACGACGCTTGCCTGCGCGGCCACAAAGCTCTTGTCGGGGCCGAAAGCATCCGGACCATAGGCGGTGACGAGCGCGACCATGACGGCAGCGGCGACCAGGGCGCCCACGATGCCGCCGATGGCCTGGCCGATCCACTGCGCACGCGGGTTGGTGCCCAGCACGGCGCCGGCCTTAAAGTCGTTCATGACGTCGCCCGCAAGGCCGCATGCCACGGCCACGATGCCGGCGATAAAGAACAGCTTGACCTGGGCGATCTGTGCGAAGGCAGCCACGATGAGCATGACGATGAGGCCGAAGATCTCCATGGGGTCGATGCCCGTCTGGCCGCAGCTCTGCGCGCTCATGATGGTGGTGACAAAGGTGAACAGCGTGACGATGACGGCCGGGACGGGGCCAAGGTCGAGCGCGATGGCGACGATCACGGCGATGGCGGCAGTACCCAGGCCGATGATGCCGGCGTCGAGCTTAAGCGAGCCCGAGATGAGCGACTGCTCGTCGGTGTCGCTGGAGCTGTCGGCGGCGAGGCCGCGGGCGATGCCGGCGACCTGCGGCAGGATGTCCTTGAGGACGACGGCGACGCCAAAGCCCATCATGAGGCCCATGCCCAGGGACTTGACGATGCCCTGCGCGGTCACAATATCGAACAGACCGGCAGCGGTGCCGCCCACGATGATGCCAAAGTTGCCCAGCAGGGCGCCGGCAAACCAGAAGGCGACCGGGGCGAAGCCCACGAGGAAGCCGACGGAGAGCAGCATGGGCGAGTTGTAGATGCCAAAGGTCACGCCGGGGATGTTGAGCGTGCATAGCATGCTGGGCACCACGCCCAGAGCGTCGCGAAGCACGCTGTAGATGCCTGCGATGGCCATAGAGCCAAAGAGCTGCTTGCCGGTCTTGCCGCCGGCCTCGGTGGCGCGCAGGGTCTGAGCTGCGGCGTTGCCGGTGGGGAACTCCAACGCGGCGTCTACGATAAAGTGGCGGTGGATGAGTGCCGTGGCCAACAGGCCCAGGATAGTGCCGGCGAGTGCCACGATAAACATGTCGAGCCAGCTGATCTGGTTGGCATAGCCCAGCATCCAGGCGCCCGGGATGGTAAACGCCAGACCGCCGGCGACCATGGCGCCTGCGGACATGATGGTGTGGGTGACGTTTGCCTCGTTGAGGCTGGCGTTGCCCATGAGCTTAAGGAAGAACAGCGAGATGACGGCAGCGAAGACGATTGGCCAGGGGAGTGCGCCCATCTTGAGGGCGGTGTAGGCCGAGCTTGCCGTGATGATCACGCAGCCAAGGACGCCGATGACGACGCCGCGCAGCGTGAGTTGCCCGCGCATCGAAGCGCGGTTCGAGGGATTGCTCATATAAAACTCCTTTGCGTATATCCGCTTCCCCCGGGAGCGCCGTTACGGATACGGCGCGGGAAGTCGGGTTACCAAGGGCCGCCGCGTGAGCTCGCAAACGACCGCGCACCAGTATAGCCGCAAGCTAGTCATTTTGGGATGACTGGTTTAGGTAGGCGATATACTGCTGGACAGACGAAAGGAGTGCCGACGATGCTTAATGGGTGCGCATATATATTGACGGTCGACGTGGGCAACACGTTCATTCGCTTTGGCCTGTTTGCCGAGGATTCGGCCGCGGCACAGGAATGCCCGCTTGCGACGTGCGAGATCACGACGCCGTCGAGCATTACGGCCGACGAAGCGCGTATGCGTCTCGCTCAAGTCATGGCCGCGCTGGCGGCCGATGCGGGCATGCCCGGCGCGCTCGTTCCCGCAGCTGCAGTCCTGAGTTGCGTGGTGCCGGCGCTCGAGCGTCCGTGGAAGGCGGCACTTTTTCGCACCTGCACGGGGCGCGTGCTCACCGTGGGGCCGGGCCTCAAGACCGGCATGCCCGTCCGCTACGACGACCCGGCCGAGATCGGCCCCGACCGCATTGCCGACGCCGTGGCGGCCCGTGCCGTCTACGGCTCTCCGTGCATCGTGATCGACTTGGGTACCACGACCAATATCGAGGTCATCGACGCGCGCGGCACCTTTGTGGGCGGCGTCATCGCGCCGGGTCTGGCGCTTGGCGCCCGCTCGCTTTCGGCTGCTGCGGCGCGTCTGCCGCAGGTCGAGCCCTCGGCACCCACGCATGTGATCGGCCGCAACACGCGCGAGGCCATGCGTTCGGGCGTGGTTCTGGGCGAGGTGGCCCGCATCGACGGCATGCTCGACATGGTGCTCGCCGAGATGCGCGCGACCAAGGCCGCGGGGGAGGGCGACGTGCCCATCGTCATTACCGGCGACGATGCCGAGGCGCTCGCGTCGCTGGTCGGCCACAGCCTGACGGTAGACGACGCGCTGACGTTGCGAGGACTCGCCGAGCTCTACCGCATCAACCAAAAGCCCCGCCGCGTGTAAAAGTGAGGGCGCCGGTGGGACAAACGCCCCCCACCTTTCACCTGCTACAATGGGTCAAACTATTGCGATTACGGAGGTGTCTGCCATGTCGGACGATCTTCATCAAACTTCGTCAGGCAAGCGCCTGGACGTCATTAGCTGGGACGAGTTCTTTATGAGCGTGGCCATCGCCGCACAGCGCCGCAGCAAGGACCCCAACACGCAGGTGGGTGCGTGCATCGCCAGCACCAACCACCGTATCCTTTCGGTGGGCTACAACGGTACGCCCTCGGCGCTCAACGACGACTTTTTCCCGTGGGGTACGAGCGACGACCCGCTGCAGGACAAGCACAACTACGTGGTCCATGCCGAGGCCAACGCCGTGCTCAACTACCGTGGCTCGCTCAAGGACCTCGAGGGTTCCACGGTCTACGTCACGCTGTTCCCGTGCCACGACTGCGCCAAGATTTTGGCGCAGGTGGGTGTGGGCGAGGTTGTCTACCTGGACAACAAGTACGCCGACACCGACGACGGCCGCATCAGCCGCCGCATTCTCGACTCCTGCGGTATTAGCTACCGCCAGGTTATCGTCGATGTTCACATCGGTACCGAGGGGCAGGCTCAGCAGTAGCGCGTGACAATGCCAGCTGGTAACAACAGGCAGCTAAAAGATCCCCGTCCCAAATTGACTGCTCGTGAAAGTCGTGTCCGCGCGCATGGATGGCTCGTGAGCGGGTACATGGCTGTAGTAACATAGCCCCTGTCCGCGGGCGTGCCCGCGTTATTGTGAGAAAGGAGCCCCTGTGGCTGTTAACGAAGAGCTGCTTAAGAAGGTTCTTGAAGAGATTCGCCCCAACCTGCAGGCCGACGGCGGCGATATGGAGTATGTGGGTGTTGACGACGAGGGCGTCGTCAAACTGGAGCTGCAGGGTGCCTGCGCCGGCTGCCCTATGAGCGCGCTGACCCTGTCCATGGGTATCGAGCGTATCCTCAAGGAGCATGTGCCCGGCGTTACCCGTGTCGAGCAGGTTAATGCCTCCGGCGAGACCGACGACCTGTACGACGAGTACGCGCCGTTCTAAGATGCGAAAGCTGCGGACGGTACGCTTCGCATAGACGTTACGCCCAAATATGCGGCTGCGAGCGTAAGGCCCGCGGCCGCATTTGTATGTAGGGAGCAGGGGGATCGATATGCTCAACGACCTCTACCATATGCTTGATCCCGTCGCGATCTCGGCGGGCCCCATCACCATCTACTGGTACGGCCTGGCCTACGTGGTCGGTGCTCTGCTCACGGCGGTCGTTATGTACCGCACGCAGCGTCGTTGGGGCTTCAACATTACGATTGATGACCTGACGAGCGTCGTGGTCGGCGCGGTCTTTGGCCTCATCATCGGCGCGCGCCTGTTTTACGTCGTCTTTTACGGCGATGGCTACTATTGGACCCACCCGCTCGAGATCTTTGCCACCAACGAGGGCGGCATGAGCTTCCACGGTGGCCTAGTCGGCGGCATCTTGGGCGGCATCATCGTGTGCCGCATGTATAAGCTCGATGCGTGGACTTTGGCCGATCTTGCCGTCATTGGCGCGCCACTGGCCTTGTGCCTGGGGCGCTGTGCCAACTTTGTCAACGGCGAGCTGTGGGGTAAGCCGACCGATCTGCCCTGGGGTGTGGTCTTTGGCGGCACCGCGGGCGATATGCCGCGCCATCCCTCCCAGCTCTACGAGGCGTTTCTAGAGGGCATTGTGCTCTTTTGCATCCTGCAGGTGCTCAGTCGCAAAAAACCGCTGCTGCCCCAGGGTACGTTTATGGGCGTCTTTGTGATGGGCTACGGCATCGTTCGCTTTTTGATTGAGTTTGTGCGCGTGCCCGATGCCCAGCTGGGCTATCTGCTTGGCGGCGTCATCACCATGGGCCAGCTGCTGAGCTTACCGCTTGTGATCGCCGGTCTGGCGCTCATCATCTTCGCCCGACGCCGCAATCGCCCCCAGCGCATCTACCTGGACGCCTAACCACCATAAAGGGGACAGATACCTTTGTGGTGGTTCGCTGGGCAACGATGACAAAACCGTAACGTTTCCCCAGATAAAACCTGCCAAAATAAACCTGTCCCTTTTTGGCAGGTTTCTAGAAAGGCTTTCGGACTGTGAAGGATTCCGACCTCTCCACAACGGCTGCGCGCGACGCTGCCCGCATCGTTTGGTTTAAGCGCTACCCCGCCAAGCAGACGCTCATCGCATTTTTGCTCGCGCTGTTGGCGACCACGGCGTTTTCCATCGATCCCGCGCCGGTCTCGAGCAACGCAGTCTTGGCGATTGACCCCAAAGCCTCGGGCATGCTGTACGTGTGCTACGAGGTGCTTCTCTCGTTTGCCGGCCATACCGACGCGGTCATGCTGCTTGCGCTTGCCTGCCTGCTCACGCTGCCGTTTCGCTACGTGTTCTTTGGCCGTGGCGACACCTGGCGCCCATCGATTATTCTGCCGTCGCTGTTTTTCGCCATCTGCATGGTGTTCGGCCGCAGCTACGACCTCGCCGACTCGGCCGAGATTGTTCTTGGCGACAAGGCCCGCATCATCTGCGCCTGGATTGGCGGCGCGGGCTGGATGCTCTTGGCGATCGTTGCCTTCTACCTGGCTTTTGAGTGTCTAGATTGGCTGAGCTCTCGGCGCATTCCGTTTTCCGAAGCGCACTTTGGCCGCATATGGCGTGTGGCTCACGCCGTGCTCTCGGTCCATCCCTTTGCCGGGCCCTTCCTGGTGCTTATGATCGCCTGGGCGCCCACGCTCATCGCTTCGCTGCCCGGCCTTTTTATGGGAGATACGGGTGCGCAGATTCGCCAGTGGTTCAACTATCCCAACGGCACGAGCGACTACCTGCGCCTACTCAACCCCAACGTGCTGCTCAACGGGCATCATCCCGTAGTGCACACGGCCATTATCGGCTCGTGCGTTCAACTGGGGCTTTCGCTGTTCAACAGCGCTAACGCGGGCCTCATCATCTATACCTGCGCTCAATTTGTCATCACGGCTGCCTGCATGGCCTATTCCATTTCGTCGCTGCGCAAACTGGGCGTGAGCCTGCCGGTTCGCGGTGCGATCCTGCTGTTCTTTGCGTTTATGCCGATGTTCTCTAACTACGCGGCGTTGCTCACCAAAGACGTGCTCTTTGCCGACGCGTTTTTGGTGCTGCTGGTACAGACCGTCAAGCTCGTGGCATGTGGCTTGCCCCGTCGTGATGCCAATGCCGAGCGTGCGGGCGAACAGAGGCCCGTGCTCTTTGCGCGCCACGACTGGCTGTTGCTTGCGCTGGCTGCCATGGGTTCCACGTTTTTGCGCAATGGCGGTCTGGTCTTTCCGTTGGCGGCCTGCGTGATTGCGGCGGCGTTTTGCGCATGGGATGTACATGTCGCCCGTCGTGCGGCTAAGCAGACGGGCACCGCGGTCTCATGCGCCACGCCGCGCTTCCGCTGGGTTGGCGTCCTCGCGGTGCTCGCACTCTGCCTTGCCTCTAATATGTACTTCACCAAGGTCTTTATGCCGGCGCACGACATTACGCCCGGCTCCAAACGCGAAATCCTCTCGATTCCGTTCCAACAGACGGCTCGTTTCGTCCAAAAGCACGACGGCCTCAACTCGGGCGTCAACCCCACGGTAAAGGAGGACGGCACCATCGTGGAGGCTCCTTGCGACGGCTTGGTGACCGACGAGGAGCGCGCCGTGATCGACCGGGTGCTCAAGTACGAGAATCTGGGCCGCCGTTACAACCCGGATAAGTCGGATGCCGTCAAGAACTGCTTTAACGAGTACGCCTCGCAGGAGGACATCAAGGCCTATTTTGAGGTCTGGGCGCAGATGTTCAAAAAGGATCCCGAGTGCTATATCTCGGCGCTCATCAATAACTATTACGGCTACTTTTATCCGAGCGCGCGCGATGCCTGGGTCTACAGCACGGCGCGTAGTGCCGAGATCATGGCGCGTCCCGACAACCTCAAGTACTTCGACTTCCATCCGGTTGACAGCAACGTGGTGCGCTGGTGCGACCACCTGATCAATCTGTACCGTGTGGCGGTGCAGCGCATCCCGTTTATTTCGCTCACCATGAGCTCGGCCACCTATGTGTGGATTATGATCGCCGTGGTGGTCTACCTGCTGCGTCGTCATTCATGGCGTGCGCTGGCGATCTGGGTGCCGCTGTTGGGCGTGCTCGCCGTGTGCCTGATTGGTCCGTGCAACGGCTCGACCTACATGCGCTACCTGTATCCGGTCATCGCCTGCATGCCCTTCGCCATCGGCGCCACCGTCACCCGCAGTGACTTCCTCTGGTCCTAACTTGGTGCATTGGGGTCAGGTCTCTTTGCACCAAAGGGTGGCATCATCACGACGCCTTCATTTTGGGGTTTATCTCGCAGGCCAGTAGGTATATCATAACGACGTTTGTTTATATTGCCCGAGCATCTGCGCTGGGCTTTAGGTCGAAACCGATAGGAGACACGTATGTCCGGACACTCTAAGTGGGCCACAACCAAGCATCGTAAGGGCGCGCAGGACGCCAAGCGTTCCGCCCTCTTCTCCAAGCTCAGCCGCAACATCACCGTTGCTGCCCGTCTCGGCGGTGACCCGCTGCCCGAGAACAACGCCAGCCTCGCCGCTGCCGTTGCCAAGGCCAAGGCTCAGTCCATGCCTAAGGACAAGATCAAGTCCGCTATCGACAAGGCCTTTGGTTCGGGTGCCGATGCCGCCGTCTACGAGAACATCGTGTACGAGGGCTATGGTCCCGCCGGTGTCGCCGTCTATGTTGACTGCCTGACCGACAACCGCAACCGTACTGCCGCCGATGTCCGTTCCGCCTTCTCCCACGCTGGTGGCAACCTGGGCACCTCCGGCTCCGTCGCCTTCCAGTTTGAGCGCAAGGGACAGATCGTCGTCGCCAAGGAGATCCTGGACGAGAACGCCAAGAAGGAGACCATGATCGCCAACGGTGCTGCCGGTGACGAGGATGAGTTCATGATGGCCATCGCCGAGGCCGGTGGCGAGGACTACGAGGACGCCGGCGAGGAGTGGATCGTCTGGACCGCTGCCAACGACGTCATGGCTGTCTCCAAGGCACTCGAGGAGCAGGGCGTCCAGGTCAAGGGTTCCGAGACCACCATGGTTCCGACCACCCCGACCGAGGTCTCCAGTACCGACGCCAAGAAGGTTCAGCGCCTCATCGACCGTCTCGAGGAGCTCGACGACGTCCAGGACGTCTACAGCACCATGGACATGACCGACGAGGTCATCGCTGCCCTCGAGGAGGAGTAGCGCCAGCACGGATTGAGCCGTGCATATCTGGGCATAATGAAGCGAGCATGCAAGTCTCGTGGAATAGATGAGCCGGATCCGCGTGCGTAGAGCACCGGACCCGGCTCTTTTATAATGATGCGAACCGTTCTGCATTTCGAGAACCGAGATTTGAAGGGAGCGCCGCGTGCGCGTACTCAAACGAGCCCTAGCGATCGTGTATCTTGCCGCCACCATCGTGGCACTGGGTACGCTTGTCTGCCAGTTTTGGGGGCCGTATACGTATCGCTTTATGCTGCTGATGCGCGACCCCATGCCGCGCATCGTCGTGACGGCGTGCGCCGGCGTCGTGGCGATCGGCGTACTGCTGAGCTTTTTCCGCCTGATGTTCGCCCGTCGCGAACCGTCCTGCGTGCATCCGGCGGGGGAGCGCAATATCGAGGTTACCCTTGCGGCGCTTTCTTCGTGCGCCAGGGTTGCTGCCGGGCGCGACGACCGCGTGATGGTCGAGCATGTCGAGGCTCGCGTCCAAGGCCCCGACGATTCGCACGTCCGTTTTAAGGTCGAGGCTATCGCGCTTGACGATAAGGACGTGGCATCTCTGGCTACCGCGATGCAGCAGCGCATCGAAGAAGCCTGCGATACCATGCTCGGCGCGCCGGGTACGACCGCGCGCGTCCGTTTTTTGCCGTCCAAGACTACCGTCCAGACCGTGGAGGTTTCCGGTGAGTGATACCAATCAAGATAAGACCGCTCGTACGCCGCGCCTGACGATTGACCAGAGCGCCACGTCGGCGAGCGAACCTGTTGATTCCAAAGCAGAGGCAACCGAGTTACAAGACGCGGCAGCCGCGGATTTTGACGAGGCTATGGGTCTCATCAAGGGTACGGGCGCTGCCATCTGGAGCTATGCTGTGCGTCATCCCAACACCACGCTCGGCGCCGTCGCCGGCTTTATCCTCGCCGTGTTGGTGCTCACGTTGGGCCTGTGGGACACGCTCGTCATTGCATTCTTCGTGCTGATCGGCGCTGTGATCGGCCAAATTCGCGACGGCGAGAACGGGATCGTCAACTTCTTCGGCCGTCTGTTTAGCGGCCGCTAATATGTATTCGACTGTCGCATCCGCGGCAGGCATAAGGAGGAACCATGGCTTTTAATACGAAGGTCGATGTAGCCGATACCGAGCTCGAGGAGAACGAGGCGGTCGTCGCCGAAGCTGAGGATGTGACGCTCGAGGATGAGGCTCTCGTCGAGGCCGAGTCCGATACGGATGAGGACGACGAGGAAGCGGATGAGTCCGAGGACTCGCTGACCTATTCCAACGGCGTGATCGAGAAGATCGTTGCCATGGCCACCCGCGAGGTTCCGCACGTTCTGGGCATGAAGGGTAACCTCATGCACTTTGTGCAGGAGCAGTTTGGTGCCGAGAATCTGACCAAGGGCGTGACGGTCGAGGTCACCGACGATAATCGCGTGGTCGTCAACATCTCCGTCATCATCGAGTACGGCGCCTATGCGCCCGCGATCTTCGACGATGTTAAGGCACGTGTCACCGAGCGCCTTGCCGCGATGACCGGCCTTGAGGTGGCGGGCGTCAACCTGCGCATCGAGGATGTCATCACCCCCGAGGAGTACGAGCACCGCACCAGCCAGCACGAATAACCTTCCAAAAAGGGACAGGTTTGTTTTGGCAGGTTTTATCTGCGAAAACATTAAACGGCCGACCGCGCAAGCAAAAGCGTGGCCGGCCGTTTTTGTACGCTCCCGATATAGTCATACCGCTCGTCTAACTAAGGGTTGCAATCCCCACGTTCCGCGTTACTCTAATGGGCGCATTGTTTCCAAATTGTTAACGAGGGGTTGCCGTAATGGCCGACGAGCACGAAACAGAAAGCAAGGCATGGGCAATTGAGGCCGCTGCGGCAGAGGCGGCGTCGCGTGCTGCCGAGGAGGTGCATCGTCCTCCCGTGGTGCCGATGGAGCGCGTGGTCGATCGCGATGTTATCGAGCGGGGCGAGCGCGCTGGTCGCAAGCGCAGCCAGGAGCCGGGCTTTCCGCGCTTTTTTGCCGAGCTCAATTTGGGCCTGATCCTCACGGCCTTTGCCATCGTCGCGTTTAAAACCCCTAATCACTTTGCTTTTGGCGGCACCTCGGGCGTGTCGGTCATTCTGTCCACGCTGTTCCCGACCCTGCCCGTCGGCGTCTTTATGTGGATTATCAATGCGGTCCTGGTCGTTCTGGGCTTTATCTTTTTGGAGCGCAAGGCAATCCTGTGGAGTGTCTTTGCCTCGTTTGCGCTGTCCGCCTATGTTTCGCTGTTTGAGCTCTTTATTCCGACCGATGTCTCGATGACGGGCGATATGTGGCTCGACCTGTGCTTTGCCGTGATTCTGCCGGCGCTCGGCAGCGCCATCGTCTTTGATATTGGTGCCTCGACGGGCGGCACGGACATTCTCGCCATGATCCTCAAACGTCGCACGACGCTTGAGATCGGCCGTGCGCTGCTGCTGGTCGATATCGGCATCGTGACCATCGCGGCCTTCTTGTACGGTCCGCGCGTCGGTCTGTACTGCGTGCTCGGCCTGTTTGCCAAGACGCTCGTGGTCGACAAAGCCATCGAGAGCATCCACCTGCGTAAGGTCTGCACGGTCATTTGTTCCGAGCCCCTTAAGGTCGAGGAGTTTATCGTCAAGCATCTCAACCGTACGGCGACTATCAGCCGCGGCTACGGTGCTTTCTCGGGCAAGTGCGTGACGGTGATCATGAGCGTGCTAAGCCGTCGCGAGGCCGTGCAACTGCGCCGCTATGCGCGCGAAGTCGATTCGGGTGCCTTTATCACGATCGTCGACAGCTCCGAGATCGTCGGCAAGGGTTTCCGCGGAACGAACTAGCGCGGTCGAGCTTATCAAACAATCGAATAGCGCCCTGCGCATTGCAAATGCGTCATGTTGGAGTATTTGTCCCCACATTGGGTGATAATGATGCCAAAGACATCGTTTGCGATCCAGATGATTCGCTCAAGATACGAAGGGATGATCTCGATGTTCTGTTCGCAGTGTGGTGCCCCCATGGGCGACAACGATAAGTTCTGTGGTGCGTGTGGTGCCCCCAATGCCGGTGCCGCAGCCTCTGCCCCTCAGGGTCAGCCCCAGCAGTTTGTTCCGCAACCGCCCGTGGCGAATGCGTCCAAGGGCTGTGTGGCTCAGGCGTTTGAGGACATGACCAAAACGCCGGGCGTGCTGCAGCGCGTGTGCCAGATCGCCTTTTTGCCGGCGCTGATTTGTGTTGTGTCGGTGCTCGTGCTGTTCATTCCCGTTATCGGCGGTATCGCGGCTGCCATCGGCTTTTTGGCAGCTTGCATTGCGAGCGTGTGTGGTTCCGGCTTTGGTATTGAGTGGGGTCGCGATCTGTCGCTCAAGGTTGATGACGGTATGGATCGTCCACTCATGCGTTCCACGTCGTTTGGCCTCGGAGTCTTTTCGAGCGTTATCTCGGTCGTGCTCGAGGTTATCGCTGCCATTCCCGTTATCGGTGTAGTGCTTTCGCTGGTGGAGAGCGTGGTAATTGGCGCCGCGGGCTCGTATTCGTATTACGGCTCTTATGCACTCGAGGCAGCGCTGTTTGGCTCGCTTGGCCTGCTTGTCCTGGCTATGATTGCCACGGCGGTCTTGGGGGTCTTCTTTAAGATGTTCGCCGACATTGCCGTGATGCACTTTGCGGTGACCGGTCGTGTCGAGAGCGCGTTTTCGCTCGATAAGGTCTGGGCGGCCTTTAAGCACAACAAGACCAAACTGTTCTGCGCTTCGTTCCTTCCCGAGTTTTTGACGGGCCTGGTCGCCAACGTTGTCACCTGGATCCTGACGTTCGTCTTTGGCACCATTGCCTCTGTCGGTATGTATAGCTACTACTACCGTCCTACGGCTATTGAGGCGCTTGTTACCGGCGGTGGCATCACGCTCGTATTGTTCTTGGTGCTGACGGCGTTTGTCACGGTATTCCTCACGGTCTTTGGCAAGATGCTCAAGCACCGTGCCGTTGGCTATTGGGTTGCGCGCTACGCAAGCGAGTGGGCCGACGAGGACAAGGACGACGTTCTGACTTTTGTGCTGCCGTTTGAGAAGAAGTCTGCTCCGGCTGGTTTTAGCGCCGACGCAGCGCCCGTATCCGATTCCGCTGCGGCGCCTGCGCCCGAGCCCGAGCCCGAGCCCGCGCCCGAGCCCGAGCCCGTGCCTGAGCCTGAACCTGAGCCCGAGCCCGAGCCCGAGCCCGAGCCTGAGCCTGAGCCCGCGCCCGTGCCTGAGCCCGAGCCTGCGCCAAGCTCCGACGAGGACCCGCAGGACGAGTAACCCTGCCACCTGCCATTTGGGGACGGGGTAGAAACGGTAGAAATAGCGCTTGACAAATGAGCGGGGGCGGACGTGTCGAAACGTCCGCCCCCGCTTTGTTATCGCGATGTGGCTATGACTGCGAGACGGTCGCGAATCGGCTACTCGTCGTGCTTCTCCTCGCGGCGCGCGGCGGCGCGTGCATCGTGGATGCCCTTGATCGCGGCGTGGCGAGCCGTGCGGGCGTCGTGCATGGCGTCGCGTGCTTCGGCGGCTGTGGCCTTAGCAGAACGCAACTTGGCGGCGAGGTCGGGGTTGGTCTCGGCGACCGCGGCGATAGCGGGTCCGTCGAGCTCCTCTTGCGTGGGCTCGGCCAAAAAGTCGATGGCATACTGGGCGGCCACCATGGAGCCTTTTGCCAGCACAGTCTCGTCGATCTTGTAAAAGCAGGAATGCTGAGCGTACGTGGCGCCAATCTGGGGGTTGCGCGTGCCAACAAAGGCGAGCACGCCCGGTACGCGGCGCAGGTACTCCGAAAAATCCTCACCCGAGAGTGTGCCGCGATAATGGCCTTGGCCGGTGGGGCCCAGGCATTTGATTACTGCCTGGCGGCAGCGCTCGCTCGAGGCGGCATCGTTTTCGACCTTGTAATTGGCGATGGTGTAGTCGGTGAGCTCTGCCTCGGCGCCCAAGGCGGCCGCGGTATGCTCCACGATGCGGCGCATGAGCTCCGGCATTTCCTCGTGGGTCGAATCTCCGTAGGTGCGCACCGTGCCGGCGAGGTAGGCCGTGCCGGCGATAACGTTGCGCGCGGTGCCGCCGTGCAGCTCGCCGACGGTAATGACGGCCGGCTCGTAGGGACTGATCTCGCGCGAAACGATGGTCTGCAGAGCGTTGACGATCTCGGCGGCAACCATAACGGCGTCGTGACCGCGCTGGGGCATGGCGCCGTGGCACGAGGTGCCGCGGACGTCGATGCGGAACCAGTCGGTATTGGCCATGCGCGGTCCGGGCTCGCAGCTCACGGTGCCGGCGTCGACCTCACTCCAGATGTGCGCGGCGTAGGCGCCATCGACGCCGTCGAGCACGCCCGTGCCGATCATGAGCTTGGCGCCCTGGCCGTTTTCCTCGCTGGGTTGGAAGACGATGCGGACTTCGCCGTGGATGTCGTCGGTCATATGGCGCAGGATTTGCAGCGTGCCGAGCATCATGGCGATGTGGCAGTCGTGGCCGCAGGCGTGCATGCAGCCCTCGTTGACGCTGGCAAACTCCTCGCCGGTCTGCTCGGTGACGGGCAGGGCGTCGATGTCGGCGCGCAGCAGGATGCGGCGGCGTGGCGTGCCGTCCTCGCGATAGGAGTCGGGCGCGGTGCCGCGAAGGGTCGCCACAAGGCCCGTCTTAAGGGGACGCTCGTAGGGGATATTCATGGCGTCGAGCTGGTTGGCGATGTCAGAAGTCGTGCGCTCCTCGGCAAGGCTCAGCTCCGGGTGCTTATGGAAGTGCCGGCGCTGCTTGATGATATAGGGTTCAAACTCGGTAGCGATATCTTGGATGGCTGCGGTGACGTCGTCAGCCGCTCGCACTTCGGTCGCCGCCATAATCTGCTGTGCCTTGGTCTTCGTCATGGTCGATTTGCTCCTTGCTGGGTTGATCGCAAAATCGTACAGGCTCTCTCCAGTATGCCACCTGCCGCTAGGGCTGGTAAAGTTGCCGTTTGCCGCTTGGGGTTTTGTTACAAGGGCGGGGGAGTACACTCGGGGGTGTTGAATTTCCTGCCAGAGATGGGGATGCCCATGCAACATATCGATCGGATTATCCGCTCCAAGAACGTCTTTACCGCGCAAGACGGCATCGATACCGCCCGCGAGCTGGCGATTGCCATCGCAGGCGACCGTATCGTCGCAGTCGGTGCGCCCGATGACGTGATTGCCGCCGCGCCTGCCGCCACGCCGGTTATCGACTACGGCGAGCAGTTTGTCTGCCCAGGTTTCCATGACGCTCATCTGCACTTCTTCCATACCTCGGTCGGCTCCTCGCCGTACATGCTCATGGATATGGGCACGTCCGAGGCGGCGCTGGTGCAGCACGCGCTCGAGTTTTCCCAGGACCTGCCCGATGACGCTTGGGTTGTGACGCAGGGCTGGCGCGACTACCGTTGGGACCCGCCCGCGCATCCTACCAAGGCGTCGCTCGATGCGGCATTCCCCGATCGCCCCTGCGTTATGTATTCGGGCGACGGGCACACGCTGTGGCTCAACAGCCGCGCACTCGAAGCCCTCGGCGTGACACGCGACAGCGAGCCTCCGGCGGGTGGTAGCTACGACAAGGATGCAAACGGCGAGCTCACGGGTATCGCTCACGAGGCGGCCGCTATGCAGCTGCTTCCGCGCTGCCTTGAGTGGCTGGGGGAGGATCGCATTGCAAGCGCTTACGCCGATCAAATGAGGCGTATGGCCGAGCAGGGCATCACCTCGATCTGCGACATGTCGCTCATGCCCATGCCGGGCTGCGATTTTATCCGCGACGATGTCTACGACAAACTGCAGGCAGCCGGCAAGTTGGGCATCCGAGCCCATCTGTTCCCCACGCTGCTGGATGACCAGTTGCGCTTGGAAGAGCTGCAGACCCGCTACGCGAACAACGCGCTGCTCTCGGCGCCAGGCTTTAAGCAGTTCTTCGACGGCGTGTCGAGCGAACACACGGCATATCTCACCGAGCCCTATACCAATCCGCGCTTCCCGGGCGACCAGGGCCGTCTGACAGTTCCTGCCGAGCGCATGCGTAAGCTGGTTCTGGCGGCTGCGGAGCGCGGCCACACTGTGCGTATCCACGTCATCGGCGACGGTGCGATTCATGCCGCGCTGGATATCTTCGAGGAGGCCGCCGACCTGTACGGCCTGCCCCAGCACGGCCATAACACACTCGAGCATCTGGAGAACCTCCTGCCCGAGGACATCGACCGCCTGCGCAAGCTCAACGTGATTGCCTCGAGTCAGCCCTGTCACATTACGCTCGACCCGGGCGGCCCCGAGCGCGATTTGGGCATGGAGCGCAGCCGCATCATGTGGCCGTTTGCAACCTATAAGCAGCGCGGCATTCGCCAAGCCTTCGGTACTGACAGCCCTATCACGCCCGTTACCAGCATGAACGTGCTCTACACGGCTATCACGCGCCAAGACCCCAAAAGCCACTGGCCCGAGGGCGGCTGGTTACCGAGTGAGCGTATCGACGCGGCAACAGCCCTGCGCAACTACACCCTGGGCAGCGCCTATGCAGCGGGCGACGAGCAAAACCTCGGCAGTCTGGAGCCCAGCAAGTACGCCGACCTGGTAGTCCTGGACCAAAACCCACTCACCATCGACCCCCAAGAGCTGCAAGCCACCAAGGTTCAGGCCACCTACCTGGCAGGTAACTTAATCTACGAGCGCTAACCTCATACCCCACTCATAAGGGGCACGTTTCAGCAACGTGTCCCTTTCTTATTCGCACCATCCGCATCGCCATTTTGCTGCACTGACTTTTCTGAATGCCGGGTCCGAATTAGTTAACCTGGCTCCCGTGTGGCTCCGGAGGGGCGGGGCATAAGGTTTATCGCGAGTCCCGCACGAGCCGAAGGCCACTTAATGTGGCCTTCGTGCGAGCAGGACTGCCCGAGCAGGAAACCTTATGCCCCGCCCCTCCGGAGCCACACGGGAGGCATCGCTAAGTTATCCCCCCGGCATTCAGAAAATCTAAGTGCCAAAAAATAAGATTTTTTGACTCCGTGTTGTATAACCCGCCATTCGTGGGTACCATTCAACGCGTACGCAAACAAAAAGGGTTAATTCGCGTGGCATAACCACGCGGCCCAAAAAGGAGGAGACAAGCATGTCGTCTTTGAAGCCGCTTGCAGATCGTGTTCTGGTCAAGCCCGACGAGGCCGAGCAGAAGACCGCTTCTGGTCTGTATATCGCCAGCAACGCCCAGGAGAAGCCGCAGCGCGGCACCATCGTTGCCGTTGGTGCCGGCAAGGTCAACGACAAGGGTGAGCGCATCCCCATGGACGTCAAGGTCGGTGACGTTGTCATCTACGGTAAGTTCGGTGGCAACGAGGTCAAGGTCGACGGCGAGAAGTATCTGCTGATGCGCGCCGACGACATCTACGCTGTTGTCGAGGCCTAGTCTCGTCAGAATCTCTGATTCGTCTTTGAACGCGCCCGCCGCATAGGACTCGGAAGCGGCGACGCGAGTCACTTTTCTTTTGGAGGATTACCTACCATGGCAAAGAACATTACGTTCAACACCGATGCCCGCGCTAAGCTCGCCAAGGGTGTCAACACTCTGGCCGACGCCGTTACCGTCACCATGGGCCCCAAGGGTCGCTACGTTGCTCTGCAGCGCACGTTTGGTGCCCCGACCATCACCAACGACGGCGTTTCCGTCGCCAAGGAGATTGAGCTCGAGGACAACATCGAGAACATGGGTGCCCAGCTGGTGAAGGAGGTCGCCACCAAGACCAACGACACCGTGGGTGACGGCACCACCACCGCAACCCTGCTCGCTCAAGCCATCGTCAACGACGGTCTGCGCAACGTCGCCGCTGGCGCCAACCCGCTGGCCATCCGTCGCGGCATCGACAAGGCCGTCAACGCCGCCGTCGCCGAGATGAAGAAGCAGGCCAAGCCGGTCGAGACCAAGGAGCAGATTGCTTCCGTCGGTACCATCTCCGCCGGTGACCCCGAGGTCGGCGAGAAGATCGCCGAGGCCATGGAGGTCGTGGGCAAGGACGGCGTCATCACCGTCGAGGATTCCCAGACGTTCGACATCACCATCGACACCGTCGAGGGCATGCAGTTCGACAAGGGCTACGTCTCCGCTTACTTCGTCACGGATAACGACCGCATGGAGGCCGTGATGAAGGATCCGTACATCCTCATCACCGACCAGAAGATCTCCAGCGTCCAGGACATCATGCCTGTTCTCGAGGCTGTCCAGCGCGCTGGCCGTGGCCTGCTCATCATCGCTGAGGACATCGATGGCGAGGCTCTGCCGACCCTTGTCCTCAACAAGATTCGTGGCGCCCTCAACGTCTGCGCCGTCAAGGCCCCGGGCTACGGCGATCGCCGCAAGCGCATCCTGGAGGACATCGCCGTCCTCACCGGTGGCCAGGCTGCTCTGGACGAGCTGGGCGTGAAGGTCGCTGACATCACCGCTGATATGCTCGGTACCGCTAAGTCCGTCACCATCTCCAAGGACAACACCGTCGTCGTCGGCGGCGCTGGCTCCAAGGAGGCCATCGACGCCCGCATCGCTCAGATCAAGGGCGAGATGGAGAACACCACCTCTGACTTCGACCGTGAGAAGCTCCAGGAGCGCCTGGCCAAGCTCTCCGGTGGCGTTGCCGTCATCAAGGTCGGCGCTGCTACCGAGTCCGAGCTCAAGGAGATCAAGCACCGCGTTGAGGATGCCCTGCAGGCTACCCGCGCTGCTGTCGAGGAGGGCATCGTCGCCGGCGGTGGCGTCGCCTTCATGGACGCTGCTCCTGCGCTCGATGCTGTCGAGATCGACGACCCCGAGGAGAAGATTGGCGTCGATATCGTCAAGAAGGCTCTGACCGCTCCGGTCGCTACCATCGCCAAGAACGCTGGTTTTGAGGGCGCTGTCGTGGTCGACAAGGTTGCCGAGCTGCCCGCCGGCCAGGGTCTCAACTCTGCCAACGGCGAGTGGGGCGACATGATCGAGATGGGCGTCCTCGACCCCGTCAAGGTCAGCCGCGTCACCCTGCAGAACGCTGCTTCTGTCGCCAGCCTGATCCTCATCACCGAGGCTACCGTCTCCGATGTGCCCAAAAACACTCAGCTTGAGGACGCTATCGCTGCTGCTACCGCTGGTCAGCAGGGCGGCGGTATGTACTAAGGCCGACAAGGTCTAGAACTCCCACCGGGAATCCGGGGGCGTGACGGGGTTTCTCTCCGGAACGTCCTCGGACATGCAAAGAGGCTCCGCATCGCGCTTCGCGCTGCGGAGCCTCTTTGCGTCCTGCGGAATGTTCCGGAGAGAAGCCCCCGTCACGCCCCCGGATTCCCTGCGTTTACGGCCTTGAGGTCGGCGGGCGGAGAAGGACGTGGTCGATAGGGATACGTGTCCCCTTCGCTGTTTCGCGCTTTGCGCGAAAGGCGCGCTACTTTGGGATGGATGGGGAACGTGGTTGTTGCGGTGGCTTTTCCCTTTTGCTGTTTCGCGGCTTTGCCGCGAAAAGCGCAGCACTTTGGGATGGGCGGGTACGTTATTGTCGCGCTGCTCTGTCCCGGCCGCATTTCTAGAGCGTTTCCCCCGCCATAAATTACCCTTGGCATACTTGCGCGAAAGCCTACTGGTGCTACACTTGCAATTGCTGTTTCAGGGCGGGGTGAAATTCCCCACTGGCGGTAAATCGGGCGGTGCTAAAGGGGTGCCGTGGCGCAGTCGAGGTGCCTGCGGCCGAGCCGATGAGTCCGCGACCCGTGTGTGCGTTGGTTCGCATGCCGGCTGAACTGGTGAGATCCCAGTACCAACGGTTAGAGTCCGGATGAAAGAGGCAGGTGATCTTATGTCTGAACAGTCGCAGCATATCCATTTTGAGAACACGAATAGGTGGAGCACCAAACAGCTCGTTACCATGGCGCTGATGTGTGCCTTGGGCGCCCTGTTTATGTATGTGCAGCTGCCCATCCTTCCCTCGGCGCCGTTTTTGACCTATGACCCGTCGCTGGTGCCGGCGATGGTGTGTGGGTTTGCGTACGGTCCTGGTGCCGGTACTGCCGTTGCCGCCATGGCGATCGTTATCCATGCGCTCACTACGGGTGACTGGGTCGGCGCGCTTATGAACCTGGTTGCCACGCTGGGCTATATTCTGCCTGCGGCTATCGTCTACCAAAAGATGCATACCTATAAGGGTGCCGTGATTGGCCTGGTGCTGGGCGTTATTGCCGCTACGGCGCTGTCCATGGTTGCGAATCTGACCATCGGCGTTTGGTTCTGGTATGGCTCGGTCGATGTGATCGCCCCGCTCATGATTCCTGCCGTGCTGCCGTTCAACCTTATCAAGACCGTGCTTAACTCGGTATTGACGCTTGCAGTGTACAAGGCGGTCTCCAACCTCATCACGCCTAAAAAGGACCAGGTCAAAGGCCGCGCATGATTGAGTGTCGGGGCGTTTCCTTTAGCTATGACGGTGCCGTGTCGGCACTCGACGGTGTCGATCTGAACATCGAGGACGGGGAGTTTTTCTGCATCCTCGGTGGCAATGGGTCGGGCAAGTCGACGTTTGCCAAGCATCTGAATGCGCTGTTGCAGCCCGATGCGGGCACGGTACGCATCAACGGCATGGATGCGTCCGACCCCGAGCTGGTCTACGACATTCGTTCGACCGCGGGCATGGTATTCCAGAATCCCGACGACCAGCTGGTGGCAACGCTTGTCGAAGATGACATTGCGTTTGGTCCCGAAAACCTTGGCGTGCCATCGGCACAAATAGCACAGCGTGTACGCGAGGCGCTGAAGGGCGTGGGCCTGGTGGGCTTTGAGCGCCACGAGACCCACGCGCTCTCGGGTGGCCAAAAGCAGCGCGTGGCGCTTGCCGGTGTGCTCGCCATGGAACCGCGCGTGCTCATCTTGGACGAGGCTTCTTCGATGCTCGATCCGCGTGGACGCAAGGGCCTCATGAAGGCTTGCCACGCGTTGCACGATCGCGGCATGACCATCGTGATGATTACGCACTTTATGGAAGAGGCCGCCGAGGCCGATCGTGTCGCGGTATTTCGGGCGGGGCGCGTTGCCATGCTCGGTACGCCCGAGGAGATTCTGACGCGGGCAGATGAGCTCGCGGAGCTCAACCTGGATATGCCGGCGTCGTGCTGCTTGGGCACGGCGCTTCGTGCGAAGGGCGTGCCCGTTCATGCGCAGGTGCGCGAGGCGGATATGGTCGCCGAGATTGCGCAGGTATATGCCGACCGGAGTGGGGAAGACACCGCAGGGCGGCCTTCCGCGTCCCAGTTGGAAATCGCTGACGGCACTGTTCCGGTAGACAACGAGGGCAACGCGTCGGAGCCCGTCATCGAGCTATCCCATGTTTCGTACAGTTATTCGCTCAGTCCGCGCGAGCGTCGCCGCTGGCATAAGCGCTCGGCCGTTGCGGGCAAATCGAGCAAACAGGCTCTCTGGGGAAACGACCCCAGCAGCCCGTGGGCGCTGCGCGATGTATCGCTGACGGTGCGTCGCGGCGAGTTCCTGGGCTTAGCAGGTCATACCGGTTCGGGTAAGTCGACGCTGGTCCAGCATCTCAACGGTTTGATTCGCCCCCAGGAGGGTTCCGTTTACGCGTTGGGGCTCGACCTGGCAAACAAGAAAGATGCCGCCGCGGTTAAGGCCAAGGTCGGCGTGGTGTTTCAATATCCCGAGCGTCAGCTGTTTGCCGAAACCGTGACGCAGGACGTGGCGTTTGGCCCGCACAACCTTGGCTTGTCGCAGGCCGAGGTCGCGCGCCGCGTTGAGTCATCGCTCGCGCGCGTGGGCCTCGACTTGGCCACGGTGGGCGACAAGAGTCCCTTTGAGCTTTCGGGTGGCCAACAGCGGCGCGTGGCGTTTGCCGGCGTGCTTGCCATGGAGCCCGAGGTCTTGGTACTCGATGAGCCCATGGCGGGGCTCGATCCGGCGGCGCGCAGTGATTTCCTGGAGCTCATCGATCGACTTCACCATGGGGGCCTGACCGTCGTCATGGTCTCACACAGTATGGATGACCTTGCCAATTGCTGCGATCGTATTGTCGTGATGAACGAGGGCGCGGTGTTTGCTGAGGGCACGCCCGCTCAGGTTTTTGCGCATGCGGATGAGCTTAAATCAATCGGCTTGGGTGTTCCCGCTGCCCAGCGCATGGCGTTGGCGCTCGCGGAAGCGGGCGTGCCGCTGCGTCGCGGCGGGCTCTATACGGTTGAGTCGTTGGCCGACGAGTTGGCAGATTTGCCGATCGGTCGCTCAGGCGGTTCTTCTAACGTCTCGGACAAGGCCAAATCCGAAACGGTCGCGCGAGAGGAGGGTTGCTGATGGAGGCGTTTTCGTTTGGCAGCTACTATCCGAGCGATAGCGCGATCCATCGCCTGGATCCGCGCACCAAGCTGCTCCTGGGCTTTGTGTTTTTGATCACGACGCTGACCGTCGGCGGCTTCCGCGGATTAGCCCCGGTCGCAATTTTCGTTGTGCTGATCTATGTCGTGTCCCGGGTGCCGGCTCGTCGCGTTCTGTCGTCGATGGCGCCGCTGCTGGCAATCGTCGTCGTGGTCGCGGTGCTCAACTTGTTTACCGATCAGAGTGGGCGCATCCTGTGGCAGCTCGGCTTTCTGCGGATAAGCGAGGGCTCGCTGCATTCCGCCGCCTTTATGGCGTGCCGCCTGACCTTGATGATGGCCGGTATGAGCGCCATCACGCTCACCACACCGACGCTCGACCTCACCGCGGGCTTCGAGCGCCTGCTCGCGCCGTTTGCGCGTGTGGGGCTCCCTGCGCACGAGCTCGGCATGATCATGGGCATCGCGCTGCGCTTTATGCCGCAGTTTGCCACCGAGATGAAGCAGACGGCCGATGCGCAGGCAAGCCGTGGTGCACGCGTAACGGGTGGCCCGCTCGGCGGCGTGCGTATGCTCGGCAGTGTGGCGATTCCACTGTTCACGGGCGTGTTCCGTCATGCCGAGACGTTGTCTGCTGCCATGGATGCACGCTGCTATCACGGCGAACAGGGCCGCACGCGTCTGCATGCGCTTGCATTTGGCCGCGGCGATGCGTTGGCGGCGGTGGTGACAGCGCTGCTGCTCATCTGCGTCATCGTCATCAATCTTCAACTTGTTTAGGCGCGATTCGAGCGCAGGAAAGGGATTCCCATGACCGACAACGACCGCACGGCGCAGCTCGAGCGCGCCTGTTCGTATCTTAGGCGTATTCCGGCGTGGTATCTCGCCACGATCGACGTGACGGACGGACATCAGCCGCGCGTGAGGCCGTTCTCGTTTGCCATGGTCGATGATGACAAGCTGTGGTTTTGCACCTCGCGCGATAAGGATGTGTGGGCCGAGCTCAGCGCGAACCCCAAGTTCGAGCTTTCGGGCTGGAAGCCGGGGGAGTGCTGGATCGTATTGTCCGGCGAGGCCGCGCTCGAGGACGATGCGGTGGTGAGCGACCGCGTTCGCGAAGCAGGCTTTAAGCACATGGTGGGCATTGGCGAGAAGCATGAGAGCGCCAACGACGGTCGTCTTGCGTTTTTCTCGGTCCGCAATATCGCCGCCCGCTTCTGCGATATCGACGGCAGCGAAGAGCATCTGGAGCTCTAGCGCGTCTCAAATTAACTACCCGTTCCAAATTGGCTAGTGGCAGGAGGACGCATGGACGGATTGAATACGGTTTTGGAGTATCTGACGTCGGTGCCGGCGTGGTACTTGGCGACGAGCGTGGACGGGCAGCCACATGTACGTCCATTTTCGTTTGCTCAGATCCAGGATGGCAAGCTGTGGTTTGTAACAGCGCGCACCAAAGATGTGTGGCAAGAGCTGCTGCAAAACCAGCGCTTTGAGGCCACGAGTTGGTGGCCGGGCCATGGCTGGCTCATCTTGCGCGGGCGTGCCGGCTTGGATGACCGGGCTTTAGGCGAAATGCGCGAAGCCGGGTGGAAGCATCTAGAGCACCTGGGCGAGCACTATGAGGGGCCTAACGACCCCACGCTCGTCTTCTTTAGCGTCGAGGATCCCGAGGCTTTTATCTGCAATCACGACGAATGGGTGCCGGTCGAGCTCTAGCCAGCTGGCTCATCCTAACAACTTGGTTTTCGCATGGGCGGGCCCCGTATTGCCCGGCGCCGTTAGGAGCGCCGGTCAATACGGGGCCCGCTCCATTTGTCAATTCCTTCAAGCGAATGTGTCGGGAATGTTTCAATGCATGAATATGCAAGCCATTTACGTATTCATGCATCTTTTGGTGCTAAAGTTTCAACCCACTTCATAACGACCGCTGCGAAATGCGCATCGGTGCATAAATCGCAGACAAGGAGTCTGATATGTCTTTGAAGGTTGGAATCGTCGGCGCGGCTGGATATGCCGGAGCCGAGCTCATTCGCCTCGTCCTCGGTCATCCCGAGTTTGAACTTGCTGCCATTACGTCCAACGCCGATGCCGGCCAGCCGTTGTCTGCGGTGTACCCGAGCTTCACCGGCGTAAGCGATCTTGTCTTTACGACGCATGATGCCCCCGAGCTCAAGAACTGCGACGCGGTCTTTTTGGCCGTGCCGCACACGGCTGCCATGGCACAGGTGCCCGCGCTGCTTGCATCGGGCGTCTCCTGCTTTGATCTTTCGGCCGACTACCGTCTGAACGACGCGTCCGTTTTTGAGGCTTGGTATGCCGCCGAGCATACGAGCCCCGAGCTGCTCAAGACCCGTGCCTTCGGTCTGCCCGAGCTGTTCTGCCAGGACTTGGAGACCGCCGCATCCGACCATGCCGACGGCAAACCCGTGCTGGTCGCCTGCGCCGGTTGCTATCCCACCGCAACGAGCCTTGCCGCCGCGCCCGCCGTGCGCGCGGGCTGGGTGGCCGAGAACGGTCCCGTGATTGTCGATGCCATTAGCGGCGTGACGGGCGCCGGTAAGTCCTGCAACGCCCGCACCCATTTTTGCAGCGCCGACGAGAACTTGGAGGCCTACGGCGTGGGCAAGCATCGCCACACGCCCGAGATTGAGCAAATCCTTGGCCTGACCGATCGCGTCGTCTTTACCCCGCACCTGGCACCGCTCAAGCGCGGTCTGCTCTCCACGGTGACGCTGCCGCTCGCGCCGCAGGCTCTCGACACGCTGGCTCTTGAGGATGTCGTCGACCATTACAAGCAGTTCTACGCCGGTCGCACCTTTGTGCGCGTGCTCGATGCCGGCCAGCAGCCCAAGACGGCTTCGGTCGTCGGCACCAACGCTGCCCAGATTGGCCTCGCGCTCAACAAGCGCGCGGGCGTGCTGGTGGCGACGGGCGCCATCGACAATCTGTGCAAGGGCGCTGCGGGCCAAGCAGTCCAGTGCGCCAATATCGTCTTTGGCTTTGACGAGCGACGAGGCTTGCCTACAGTGGCGTGCCCGGTGTAGCACATTCGATTGTTAACGATTTGGTAGTCGGGTATCGAATGGGGCGCCACTCTTAAGCTGGTCTCATGATCACGACTGGCATGGCGCACCAACCGATGCCCATTTTTTGTTTGACATAAGGAGTCGTAAAGACGATGAATGCTGAGCAGTTCGATATCAAGATTCGTGCCGTAGAGGGCGGCGTAACGGCGGCGGCCGGCTTTAAGGCGGCGGGCATCCATGCCGGATTCCGCAAGAATCCCGAGCGCCTGGATTACGCGCTCGTCGTGCCCGATAAGCCTTGCCCCGGGGCCGGTGTGTTTACGACTAACCGCTTTTGTGCGGCGCCCGTGCAGGTGAGCCGTGCCAACTTGGGCGGCGCCGACAAGGGCTACGGCGTCATTGCCGGCGTTTCGGTCAACTCTGGCAATGCCAACGCCGCCACGGGTGAGACCGGCCTTGCCTGCGCGCGCGAGACCTGCAACATCGCCTCGCAGGTCATCGGCTGCGAGCCCCAGCAGATTCTGGTCGCCTCCACGGGCGTAATTGGCCAGATTCTGCCGATCGACACGTTTGAGACCGCCATTCCTGCTGCCTACGAGGCGCTCTCCGCCCACGGTGGCGCCGATGCCGCTCGCGCCATCATGACGACCGACACGCACTCCAAGGAGTACGCCGTGTCCTACGTCAGTGAGGCTGCGGGTCATGCGGGCAATGTCTATACGGTAGGCGGAATGTGCAAGGGCTCGGGCATGATCATGCCCAACATGGCCACCATGATCGCAGTTATCACCACCGATGTCCCCGTCGAGCCTGCGGCACTTCATGCCCTGCTGCTCTCGACCGTCAAGCAGACCTTTAACAAGGTAACGGTCGATTCCGACACCTCGACCAACGACACCTGCATCATGCTTGCCTCCGGCGCCGCTGCCGCAGATGCCGAGCCTATCGTCGAGGGCTCCGATGCCTTTGACGAGTTGGCATTTGCCGTGCACGAGGTGTGCGAGAGCCTGGCGCGCAATATCGCCGCCGATGGTGAGGGCGCATCCAAGCTTGTTACGGTCAACGTTACCGGCGCCGCCAACGACGAGGAGGCCGATATCGCCGCCCGTGCCGTTGCCAACTCGCCGCTCGTTAAGACCTGCATCGCCGGCCACGACTGCAACTGGGGCCGCGTTGCTATGGCGCTTGGCAAGTGCGGCGTGAAGTTTAATCAGGAAGACGTTTCCATCGACATGATGGGCATGCCTGTCTGTCGCGACGGTCTGACTGTTCCCTTTGACGAGGACGAGGCTCTGCGACGTTTTGAGGCGCCCGAGATTGTGATCTCGGCAGACCTGGGCGCGGGCGACGCGGCGACCACCGTGTGGACTTGCGACCTCACGCACGAGTACATCTCCATTAACGGCGACTACCGTTCCTAGATTCCAGGCACGCTGCGTATCTTGCCGCGATTGCGGACAGCGGAGCACGGCGCGATAACGATACGAAAGACGAGGCAGATTATGAAATTCGCACGCGATTGTCGTTCGAGCGAATCCAACGAAGCAACCGCGCAGCTGCTGTTCGAAGCGCTGCCGTGGATTAAGAACCTGACCGGCAAGACGGTTGTTATCAAATATGGCGGAGCCGCCATGGTTGATGAGCAGCTGCGCCGCGACGTGATGAGCGACATCGTCCTGCTTAAGATCATCGGCATGCGCCCCGTCATCGTGCATGGCGGCGGCAAGGCTATCAACGAGGCGCTTAGCCACTACGACATCCCCGTCGAGTTTATGAACGGCCAGCGCGTGACCACGCCGGCGACCATGGATATCGTGCGCGAGGTGCTGGGCGGCAAGGTCAACCAGGAGCTGGTCGCGGCGCTCAACCATCACGGCAACCTGGCCGTGGGCGTTTCGGGCAGCGATGCCGGTACGCTCATCGCCGAGCCGCTCGACCCCGAACTCGGCCGCGTAGGCAAGGTCACGCACGTCAACACCGACTATATCGAGCGCCTGCTCGATAGCGAGTACATCCCCGTCATCGCTACCGTCGCGGCGGGGGAGGACGGCGGTTTCTTCAACATCAACGCCGATACCGCCGCCGGTGCCGTTGCGGCGGCGCTGCATGCGCATAAGGCGATCTTTTTGACCGACGTCGACGGCCTGTACAAGGACTTTAGCGATAAAGACTCACTCATCTCCAACCTAACGCTCGACGAGGTTAACGAAATGCTCTACGGCGGCGAGGTCGATAAGGGCATGATTCCCAAGCTGCGTGCGGCCGTCGATGCGCTTGCCGGCGGCGTATTTCGCGCTCACATCATCAACGGCACCACGCCGCATTCGCTGCTGCTGGAGCTGCTGACCGATGCCGGCGTCGGCACCGTGATCCATTCCACCGAGACGGCTTACGAGTTCGATACGCATCCGCATCCGCTTTCGACGTTTGCTGCGCGTCTGACCGAGAACCTCGACGAGGTTGAGAAGCTTCAGACAGTCTAACTGACCCGCAGCCGCCCCATTTCTGCACCCATAGGCCTGCGCCGTCCGGCGCTCAACGAAAGGCATCCCATGTCACTTGCAGCTCAGCAATCGCTTGAATCCCATTACGTTATGCATACCTTTGGCCGCTCTCCGGTCGAGTTTGTCGAGGGTCACGGCATGAAGCTCACCGGCGACGATGGTCGTGAGTACCTCGACTTTCTTGCCGGCATCGGCGTGTGCAGCCTAGGTCATGGCGACCCGGCTGTGCTCTCGGCGCTCGAGGCACAGACCAAAAAGCTCATGCATGTCTCCAATTACTTCTACATCGAGCAGCGTGGACAGGTCGCGGCGCTGCTGTCCAAGCTTGCCAACGACGACTTAGATGGTGCACGCGTGCTTGCCGATGCCATTGCCGCCGGCGATGAGACCACGGCAGCTGCTCTTGGTGCCCCGGCTGCGGATGAGCAGGTTTGGGAGACCTTCTTTGCCAACTCCGGCGCCGAGGCCAATGAGGGCTCGATGAAGCTTGCGCGCCTGTACGCCAAGCGTGCCGGTAACGGCGGCAACACTATCGTGTGCATGCGCGGCGGCTTCCACGGCCGTACGCTCGAGACCATTGCCGCCACCATGCAGGATTGGCTGCAGGATAGTTTCCGCCCGCTGCCGGGTGGCTTTGTGGCCTGTACGCCCAACGATATCGATGAACTGCGTGCGATCTTTAAGCAGCTGGGGAGCGAAATATGTGCCGTGATGCTCGAGCCGATCCAGGGTGAGAGTGGCGTGCACCCCATGACCGAGGAGTTTATGGCGGCAGCGCGCGACCTGGCACACGAAGTGGGCGCCGTGCTTATAGCCGACGAGGTCCAGTGCGGCATCTTCCGCTCCGGCAAGCCGTTTGCATTCCAAACCTATGGCGTGGAACCCGACATCATGAGCCTTGCCAAGGGCATTGCCGATGGCGTGCCCATGGGTGCCGTCGTAGCAAAGAAGGAGATTGCCGACGTGTTTAAGCCGGGCGACCACGGCTCGACCTTTGGCGGTAGCTGCTTGGCTGTCGCGGCGTGCGCCGCGACGCTCTCCGCGCTCGTGCGCGGCGATTATGCCGACCATGCTGCCAAGGTAGGCGCCTATATGGAGGCAAAGCTCGCCAAGCTGCCGAACGTGACCGAGGTGCGTGGCCGCGGCTTGATGCTCGGCTGTGATTTGGATGATGCCGCGGGCGACGCGCATGATATTGTTGCCCGCGCGCTGGCCGCCGGTGCCGTGATTAACGCTACGGGTGCCCATACGCTGCGTTTCCTGCCGCCGCTCGTCTGCGAGGAATCCGACGTGGACAGTCTGATCGAGATTCTGTCGGGTGTCTTGGGCTAACGCGGCGCAATAACTCAATTTGAACCGGGTTCCGGACTGTGGACGTGCCATATGCGGCACGATTCAGCGGTCTGGAGCCCGTTTTGCCTTAGATTTGCTAAGGCGGGGAGACCTGCTGGTCAAAAAACATCAAATATGAGTACTGTTACCAGCTGAATCTCATATGAAACCGACTATCTAGGATTAGTTAGACCACACATGTTCAGTTATGTTAATGGGAAAACAGCTAGCAAAGGCTTCAAATCGCTGATTCAGGGCTAGATTTACCCAGCGAAACCCAAAAATCGCTGCTACAAAATTAGTAACAGTACTCATTTTTGCCATTTTCTGGCCACGGCCTTTGTGACAGTCGTGCTGGCGGGTGGCGCGCGCAGACGTGGTGTAAGAGCGTCCCGAGGTCCGTCGCTGCAA